>RKRO01000218.1 GCA_007571355.1 Candidatus Poribacteria bacterium
GCTTGTAGGGGCGAGGTTGCCCCGCCCAGCATGGACAGACAATGTGCATATCTAATATTGAAACTCGCTTAGGGGGTTTAAAATAACAAAACACATGAATATCACTATCTGCAACCCGTTGTTGAGAACGCCGCTCTCCCTTATCGTTGACGATTCGTGTCCTGTGATTAATCTGACCTACTATTGGATACAACAACGACATGCTTGGAAGGCACGCCATCAACCCGGTGTACCGCCTGACCGTTGGGAAGGAGATGCCGCGCAATTCAAGAAAGTCCCACCAACAATCCCAGCAGATTTCGCCGCGGAATGGGCAGAGTGGTGTTGGGAAAACGGAGTGAAAGGTAAATTCAGTCTTATTCCGTATCCAGCAGGCATGGGGCGCGTGGATGAAGGATTTCCAGAATTTTCGACACTGGAATATCACGCATGGATGCGCGTTTACCGCGAACTTATCTGGCCCAGTTTCGATTTAACACCGGAGATGCTCACGCATACGGCTGTCGTCGATCTGGATACATTCGCGCTCACCGAGGCATGGGAGCAGGTAGAATGGGTAGACCCACCCATTGATGATAGACTCACGGAATACATCATCACAGCGATGGAGATACTCGATAATGTCGGCATTCCATGTGAAGGGGTCACCAGCCCGGGCGCGTTCGGGAAACGCCAAGAGGCGGCGTATGCAAGAGCGGTCCTGACTGCATCTCAATATGTCAATAACAATCCGCGTCCTTTCTATTTCCTCTGGTTGAAGCATGATGAATTGCCGGATGTACCCATCTGGTACCCTGAGAAGGAGAGCGGCATCGCCATCGCGAGTATTGTCTCGTGTGCTGGCGATTGGTTCGGCGGATGGACAGGCTACGATTTAGGCGATGCTGACCGGTTCATCACAGAAGATGGACAAGGCGGTCGTTTGCCACCGATCCTTGAAAAGGAACTTCCATGTGTCCTCGTTGGGCATTGGCCCGGATTCTATTTCAACGGTGAAAAATCAGGGTTTGACATATTGAAGACTGTTAAAGCGAGACTCAACAATTATGATCCGGATGGCACGAAAACGCTCTGGATGAAGACATCAGAGATCGGGCATTATTGGATGGCACGCGAACTCACCGATATCTCAGTCTCGGAATCGAATGCTTCTTGCCCCTCTGAGAAGACGGATAGAAGCGGTATGCAAGCGGTTAACCTTTCGACCCAATTCCCCACAGCGAACTTCACTTTGGCGATTGATGCACCGATACGCCACGTTCAAGTCAACGGATGGGGCTTGCGCGAAGTCCATTCCCGCCGAGATTTTCAGAGTGATACCTTTCTTGTTGAAGGCAAACAGACATTTGTCGCCTTTGATTTGGAAATTGGTGAGACGGAACTTGCGCTTATTGTAGCATAGCCTGTCAGGCTGTGCCTCTTTTCCTTAGGGTATGAGAATTCTGCCCCCACTTGCAATCACAGTTGCACCTGTCATATAACTCGATTCTTCGCTCAGAAGGAACACTATCACATCTGCCATCTCTTCGGGTTCACCGAACCTACCGAGCGGCGTTGTTGCGCGCAGCTGCTCTGCCATCTCTGGCGATACCTCACCTAACATATCCGTCGCAATCGCACCCGGTGCAACCGAGTTAATACGAATATTATACTGTGCAAGCGGGCCACAACACGATTTTGTCAGTGAGATAACCCCAGCTTTTGCTGCCGCATACGGCAGTTGATTCGGACGGACTGCCAACGCAGCAATCGACGATACATTAACAATACGTCCAAATCGTTGTTCAATCATCCCCCGTTTGACAGCCCACAGCACGTTGAAGGGACCCGTCAAGTTAATCGCGACAATCCGATCCCAATGCTCCGGGGTCAACTCGTCAAACGTCATATTCCCGACATCCCCGGCGTTGTTCACTAAGAGATCAATCGTACCAAGTTCTTTAGTGACTTCTCCAGCCAGTCTGCTCACAGCGTCTCTATCGGCGATATCGGCTTGCACAGGGATCGCTTTCTGTCCTATCCCGTGAATCTGTTCACAAACGGCTTCTGCTTTATCTATCGCGCGGGAATAGTGTACGGCAACGTTTACACCTTCACCCGCGAGTTTGAGTGCTGTTGCTTTTCCGATGCCGCGGCTCCCACCGGTTACCAATGCAACCCTTCCCTGAAATTTCATTTTTTAATTCGGGTCTCCTTATTTGCGCGCCACTTCGTTTCGCACAAGTCTCTGGTTAAAATTAACAAGATATTCGGATTTATGACAGATAATCAAAAGTATCCCTGCGCCGAACAATTTTTACCTATTCCGCATCTATTTTCTGCTAACAAATATAGCACCAAATAGGTAAAACGTCAATACTGTAGCATCATGACCTTATGGGGGGTATGAAATTTTGACACGAAATCCACGAAGTTTCTGGTTTTCCGGAAAAAATGTGTGTTTTTTTTTATCCCAGTGACCTTTTTTCTGTTTTTCAAGGTCTTGTTATATGAATGGAAACAGTATACACAACAAACCTCTCAGATGAAATATTGCTGGCGTGGATTCAGAAGGGGGACGATAACGCTCTTGTGGCCTTCATTTTTTGTTGACACTTTTTGCCAAGTATGTTATGATTGCGGTTTAGAGGGGCTGTTAGTTTTGGTTAAAACCCTCAATTATTAGGTAGGTCTGGAGACGCGGGTTTTACCCCACATCTCACACAATACACTAATAAGGTGATAGTTTGGCAAGATAAACCACCCTGTTAAGGGGACTTTATAGGCACCCTTCAACCACTTTAAGTATAGAACTCGTAGCAAGTAAGAGGTAAGAACTCAAAGTAAATGGGTATCTGAAATGAAAAAGAAGGGGACATAAATCATCGAATAATTCGCAGACAAAGTCAAATATTGTCTATTTGATTTTTGTTATGAGTTAAGAAGGATAATTTCAATGAAACACGTTCACATTATCGGCAAAGGTTCTCAAACAGGTGTTGAAGTTAAAGCAAGACAGTGGTATATCTTTTTTGGTTTGATACCACTAAATCAAGTTAGCATTAATGAAATGTCCGGCGGCGCAACCGATTTCGAGATAATAACAAAACGAAGTTGGCTGGGGTTTTTAGGTTGGGGCGCACGCGTGGTGATTGTTAGAAAATAGCAAAGGTAAAGCAAGCGAGTTAATACCTACTTTCAACTCGCTTGCTTTATCGATGCATAAAACGGAATGTAGTGCTAGATGAAGTTCAACACATCCATCTGAAACACGGATAACTCGGGTTCGATTCCCGACATCTTCATCCTACACAGTTTAGGTAGTGTTTACATTTTGGCTCCGGATCCAGTCATAGCAAGGCTTCCAATAGTTTTGTGAGGTGCATTCGATCTATAGACGCAAATTCTGGTAGATACTGACTTCCCGGTGATTTTGGTAATGAAATGTCAACACAACGTAGTTATACTTCACGACTTGCGCTAATTAATGTTGTATGGATGGATGTTTCCTTATGCGAGGACGATATTTTTCAGTTTTGTCGCGGAGCAGGTAACCCCTGGATCCACAAAAGATCGAGAAAACAATTCGCACAAGTCGTTAGGAGAATTAAAAGTATCCATAAAAATAAGACTTTTACACCTGTTTGTTGTGTTAAACATCAGTCTTGGGCTGCTATACACACGCAGCTGCCTCACATGGGCAGAAGCACCTGAAACACCCAGAATTATATTCGTGTCATTCAGGGGCGAGACAAGTGATATCTATGCAATGAACCCTGATGGAGGCGAAGAGAGCAACTTAACCCGTCATGCTCTATCTGATAGAGATCCTGTATGGGCACCAAACGGAGAGCAAATCCTATTTAGTTCCGATCGACACGATCAGGTTTTCGATCTTTTTGTGATGGATGCAGATGGCACGAATATACGGAAAGTTTTTAAAAATACGGCTGTCAGAAGAAACCCTACATGGTCTCCTGATGGGCACATGATCGCTTATTGGCGAGAAAACGATCAGGCTATCTACACCGCAACTATAAATGGAACAGAAGAAAAACACTTGGCACTTACTGGAGAAGATGGTGGTTATCCGAAGTGGTCACCAAATGGAATAGAGATCGCGTATATTTTTTCTCGAAAACCACCCGTCGGGACTAACGAAATTCGCATAATTAACTTGCAAACTAATACACAGCGGACGTTTCTTCCGGAGGAACCATTGCTGATGTATTCGATGGCCTGGTCCCCAGATGGCGATGAAATTGCTTTTTGCTGGATTAACTTGGATGTCTGGAAAAACCCAGAACTCCTTATAGGCGGCTTCTTTAACAAGGCTGCTATCTACACCGCCCGCCCTAATGGTGGGCTCCCTCAAAAAGTTGTTGATGATTCTGAATTGTCTTTGAGATCGCTGACTTGGGTGCCACACGGTGACCACCTCGTTTATGGCAAAGGCGGACAACTCTTCAAAATCAATTTGAACACTCTCACAGAAACACAACTTACACATGATGGCAGGAATTTGCGCCCAGATTGGTTCGATCCTGCAGCTTTGTCCGTTGAATCTAACGCCGAATTACTAACAACACTCTGGGGCAAACTCAAACAGAAATAACAGCCTTTATGAATACAACAACTTATGAAATTATTCTTCTCACTATCGCGTTATTTTTCTCTGGCTATGCTAGGACTCGTTGATAGATCGCAGCCGACGCAACCGAAGGCGGGCAAAACAACGGATCAGCAGCGTGAAGCACAAGCCATTCAGAAAATGCGTGAACATCTTGAAGAATTGCGCAAGAGTACAAAACAAATGTTGATGAATTGGAACGCTACTCAATAAACTAACCCAATAGAAACGCTCTCGTAATTCAGGGTACCAACTGCACTTTAATCGAATCCGATCCTTTCTGAACCATTTCAAACCCTGTCAGATAACCCTCCAACGGCAACTGATGCGTCACAATGTGACTCACATCGATTAAACCGCGATGGATATAATCAATCGCCAGCGGATACGCATACGGACCTAAATGTGAGCCGTGGATATTCAGTTCTTTTGTGTCGCCGATGATTGTCCAGTCCACAGTCACCGGCTCCCGCATCACACTGAATTCAACAAACGTGCCTGCCTTCCGAATCATGTGTAATCCCTGCTCAACCGCTTTCGGATGTCCCGTCGCCTCAATATAGACATCACATCCGTAACCTTCTGTCAAATCTAACACCGCTTGGACAGCATCCGTCTCCGATGGGTTGATCCCAATATCGGCACCCAATTTCTTAGCAACCTCTAACCGGTTCGGCATCAGATCAACAGCGATAAGCATACCCGGATTTTTCAACTTCGCAGCACCGATCATACCGAGACCGAGCGTCCCCGCACCCGCGACCACGACCACATCACCGAACTCAATATTGCCGCGTTGCACAGCGTGAATCGAGCAAGCGAGCGGTTCAATCATCGCAGCATTCGCCATCGGAATTTGGGAAGGCACTTTGTAGACCAGCGAACGCGCAGGAAACTTCATATAGTCCGCCATACCACCGTTGACAACCGGTTGAAACCCGTAGATATTATGGACTTGGCAGAGCCAATACTTCCCAGTTCGGCAATATCGGCACTCCCAACACGGCACAATCTGCTCCGAGATAGCCGTATCGCCGATCTGGAGGTCGTACTTCTCACCCGCGCCTTCACCGAGTTCGACAACTTCACCGATGAATTCGTGTCCAGCGATAACTGGGGCTTCTACATAAGGCTTGCGGTGTTCATCACCCCAGAAAAGCGGCGCGCCTATGTAGCACTTAATGTCGCTTGCACAGACACCGCACGCGCCTACTTTAATAACTACTTCACCGGGACCCGCCACCGGTATCGGGACCTCTTCAAGACGATAATCCCACGGTTCACGACACATGATCGCGCGCATTGTTTTCGGCATTCGGAATCTCCTTATGGAATTCACAGTAGTACCGTAAATTGACACCTACGGTTGTGCGTAGATACGCATTTAAGGAGGGTGTAAGATGTGATAGGCAGCAATACCTAACGAGACATGAACATTCAGTGAGGTACCCGCTCCATACATTGGGAGAAAAATTACCATATCACAAGCAGCGAGCGTTCGTTTTGTTACGCCGTGGTCCTCATGCCCCACGACAAGGCATATCTTATCTGGATAGTCAACCTCATCGTAGCGGATTGACTGGGCAGTAACCTCCAAGGCACAACCCGTATAGCCATCCGCTTTGAGTGATACGATAGCGTCTGCTGCCTGTGCCATATACCGCCATCTTACCCGTCGATGCCTGCCTCGCGCAACTTTGCGGACAAGCGGATGAGGCGGTTGCGCACTGATACCGGTTAGGATCAGTTCTTTCACACGACACGCATCCGCTATTCGAAATGCAGACCCAACATTGACTGGGTCCTGCACGTCTTGTAGAATAAAAATCAGTTCCTTCTCTGGCAGTTCCGCCTGTTTCAGAAAATCTTTGAGCGGCTTGCCGCGTAATTGTTTCATATCCTATAAAAACATCGGGGTTACAAACCCCTCCCCCAAGAGATGGGTTATGCCGCTTTGCGTTGTATCAACCGCCGTCTTGCGCTTGCACGCGCCAGTCCGGCATCCAATGTAATATGGCGGTCATCTGTCATACCGAGATTGATCGCATGCGCCGTTTCGAGATCAAACCCCCATTCAATCCATTCTGGTATATCCGCCTTCGGTATATTACCGGCAACAACGACCTTCATGATACTAATGCCTTTCCCCGCTTCATACCCACGTTGGATGTATTCCAGATGCCTGTCAATTGAACCGCCTTCTAACATCCTACCCTCTTTATTCGCTGTCGTCAGGATAACTTCGATTTCGGGATGGTCTATCACGGCATCCATAACGGGACCTGTGTAGACGTGCGTCGAGCAGCCAATGACGCGGATTTTGCCAGCAGCTTTCGCCTCGCGGAACGCATCAAGCGCGCCCTCACGCAGAACTAAATCCTCCGGCGAAGAGACGGCATGTAACAACATGACATCTATATACTCGGTCTGCAATTCGCGTAGTGCTTTTGTGATACTCACAGCAGCACCCTCATAATCCTTCGCAGGCGTTTTCGTCTGGATGACAACCGCTTCTCTATCAATCTGGCGGATAGCCTCTCCGAGATGAGGCTGTGTACCATATCCTTCGGCAGTATCCCAGAAAGTAACCCCTTCTGCAAGAGCCTTCAACATCAGTTTGCTACCAGCTTCATAAGTATCACAAGTATCCTTAAGCCGTCCGGCACCATAGCAGAGCCGTGAAATTTCTAAACCTGTGTTTCCATACGCTAAATATTCCATGGTGTCCTCCACATCCAAACTAAAAAAATGATAACGATAATCCCACAGACTTGTTCAGAACTCTTATGATATACTTTAACCGAATTCCCCGAAAAATGCAATACTTTTCTATGTGATGTTTTCTCTTGGCAACAAACCCATTTTCGTGTATGATGGACTATCCGTTAGTGGACACTGTGATTAGAATCTCTTATCATATAAATCAAAAAAAGCAAAGTTCAGATTCCAAATATGAAACTCAGTGGACATACCGTTTTCAACAACGCAGTTATCGAGATTAATTTGCGCGACGCCCGCGTAGCATCCATCCGCGAATTAACTGCCACCCACAGCAATATACAGATCGCACCCGCACCGATAGACATTCAGGTGAACGGTTTCGCAGGCTTTGATCTCAACGCCGAGACCGTTACACCGGACGACGTTTGCGCGATGGTACGTGCCCTCTGGCGAGTCGGCACCGGCTTTTTATGTCCGACAGTTGTCACCGGTTCTTTCGATAGGATATGCAATTCCATACGCGCCATTGTAGATGCTTGTAAAGCGGACCCTTTGGTCGATTACGCTGTCCTTGGAATCCACCTTGAAGGCCCCTATATCTCTGCGGAGGACGGACCGCGAGGCGCGCATCCGTTGGCACACGTCAGAAGCCCAGATTGGAACGAGTTTCAGCGGTGGCAGGACATCGCCGAAGGGAGAATCCGCATCGTAACCCTTGCACCTGAGAAAAAGGGAGCCATTCCGTTTATTGAAAAACTGGCGGCGGACGGAATCGTGGTCGCTTTAGGACACACGAACGCTTCCGCGGACGATATTCAAGCCGCGATTGACGCTGGCGCGAAACTCTCCACACATCTCGGTAACGGCGCACACGCCTTAATCCGCCGTCACCCGAACTACATCTGGGAGCAGCTCGGGGCCGATGAACTCTGGGCAAGCCTCATCGTGGATGGACACCATCTACCGCCTTCCGTCGCTAAGTCAATGATACGTGCAAAGACGCTCGACCGATGTGTCCTCGTCAGCGACGCTGTAGCACTGGCAGGCATGGAACCCGGTATCTACGAGTTCGCC
>RKRO01000519.1 GCA_007571355.1 Candidatus Poribacteria bacterium
CTTACTGCGCAGCTACGTAGAAGAATACTGGGCACTGGTGCGCAAATCCCTGGAAAATATCTTTTCAAAATCGCCTCGTGAGGCAGATGCCCTACAACAAACGATTGAAAATTTGCCTATCGCAAAACAGGACTTTTTCTATAATGAGGAACCCTTTAACGTTGCCGCTGCCCTGGCTGATGCGGAACCAACCGATGATCAGATAGAGATGTACCTTTGGCTCAGCGCAATTGAAGACCTCAAGCAGATTCTAAAAGATTATGATTATTTGGAATATGATGGAACGCAGTCTTCCCACAAGCTGCTACAGGTCAATGTTACTTCCCTAAATGCTGAACGTAATGTTCAAGTCATAACGGATATCTGTCACAGACTATCGGAAAATACTTGCCGAACCTATTTCTTTTCTTATGGCGGCAGTTATAGAAGCGGAGATAATTTAGAAGAGGTTTGGTCGTACTTCACGCTAAGAGAAAGCAAAAAAGAAAAAGGGGCAACATGATAGTGGGAATAGGGCGTGTAAAGTTTTGGGCACAGCATTATTTTTTTGCACAGAACAGGTTTGTTTACAGAGCACGCCGCTGGCGTGCAAGAAGGTTGCCCGTCTTTATCTATAGACATGTGGCTCCGCTGGAGCAAAGCAGCCGCTTTAACAGATAAAGCCCTCTTCACGCCAGCGGCGTGGTATGTCTATAGAAGATCGGATGCCCAAGTTTCTGCACGCCAGCGGCGTGCTATGTGTATTGACGAAAGGTCTGTCGGGTAAAACCGCCGCTGTAAGGGAACGCTGCCAAAATATTTACACACCCGTGGAAATACGAATGAATTATAGTAAAGCCCGTAAGGATTGAAACACACCCTATCGAATCGACACCCTCTGATTTCCCCCTGCTTGCGGGGGGGAGGGCGGTATCCTTGTCCAAGTGTGCCTTTATTTTCAGATTTTACTATAAATTTTTCATCTGCATTTCCGATTTTTGGTTACTTACCTTCAAAAAATCCCGAATATTAACCCAAATTCGGGCGCGTCATATCGCCCGGCACAACAAGCGTATCGAAAGCCTCGCCTGTCAAGACCTCCATAGCCATAGCAGCGTCCCGGAGCGTACACCCGTGTTCATGCGCGTACTGCGCCACCTTCGCCGCCTGATCATAACCGATATGCGGGGTCAACGCCGTCACAAGCATTAGAGACTCCGAGAGATGTTGTCCGATGACTTCAGTGTTCGGCACAATCCCCTCTACACAGTTCACCCGGAAAGATTCACACGCATCTCCGAGAAGTTGTATAGACTGTAACGCGTTATATGCCATTACAGGCATAAATACGTTCAATTGCAAGGCACCATTCGCACCCGCAAACGCCAACGTCGCATCGTTACCGATGACTTGCGCGCACACCATCGTGACGGCTTCACACTGCGTCGGGTTCACCTTCCCCGGCATAATAGAACTACCGGGCTCCATCTCTGGCAACTGCAATTCGCCGAGTCCACACCGCGGCCCCGACGCGAGCCACCGGATATCGTTCGCGATCTTGAACAGTGCCACCGCCAACGTTTTCAAGGCACCACTTGCGCTGACAACCGCATCCCGGCAGGCGAGTGCTTCAAACGCATTTGGGGCGCGTTGGAGTTCATAGCCTGTTGCTTGCGAGAGCCGTGCCACCACCTTTGCCGTATAATCTGGATGCGTATTCAGTCCTGTCCCGACAGCTGTCCCGCCTATCGGAAGTTCACAGAGATGCGGTAACGCAGCCGTGATACGTTGTTCCGCAGCGGTGAGCTGTTGCGCGTAGGCACTAAACTCTTGTCCAAGCGTAAGCGGGGTCGCATCCATCAGATGTGTTCTGCCAATCTTAACAATCTCCGAGAATTCAGAGCCCTTTTCCGAAAACGCGCTTCGCAATGCAATCAAACGTGGTAACAAGTGCGCCCGAAGTTGTTTCACCATGGATAGATGGATAGCTGTCGGAAAGACATCGTTTGTCGATTGGGATTTGTTAACGTGATCGTTTGGATGGATCGGGTGCTTGCTCCCCATTTCACCGCCGAGCCTCTGGATGGCCCGGTTCGCAATGACTTCGTTGACATTCATATTTGTCTGTGTACCACTACCTGTTTGCCAGATACGGAGCGGGAAGTGATCATCCAATGTCCCATCAATAACTTCTTGTGCTGCGGTGCTGATCGCTTCTGCAAGCCGGCTGTCAAGCAGTCCGAGGTCAGCGTTGACGTGTGCGACTGCCTGCTTAATAGTTCCGAGTGCCCAGATCGCCGCGCGTGGCAAGCGTTCATCGCCGATCTTGAAATTCTGGAGGGCACGTTGCGTCTGCGCCCCCCAATACCGGTCAGAGGGGACTTCGAGTGTCCCCATGCTATCTGTTTCAGTTCTCATAAAACCTCTGAATTTCCTTTCATTTTCGTGGGGATACGGTTTTTTGTCGATCTCTTTGGATTAAAATTTAGCACACTTTCATCTACCAATGCAATCAAATATGTAATCCGCTACGGGGTTCGCCGTGAACAAGGTTCGTCGGAGTGTAATTTATCGCGCCGCTTGTGTACTGCCATCGGAATTAAACCGGAAACTCTCCCGACACTATCGTTTGGACAGTTCCTGTTGCGTGACCGTTGTGCTTTCAAAGGGCTCTCTATTTTTTCGAACTTCGCGTAGGTGTGGAACGCAAATAAAAAGACCGCACGCCAGCGGCGTGCTATGTCTATAGCAACTGGCATTGTTCCTTCTTGCACGCCAGCGGCGTGCTATGTGTGCTGAGAGGCTATGCCGTATCTGTGACGTGAAACTCAAAATTGTCCAAAGTTTAGTCCCGACAATTAATAACCATTAAAATTTGCTATTTTTTCTTAGACATGGTATAGTTAAAGAGAAGAAAGCATCACCCTTGAAAACTGAGAGGAATCGCGCGTGGATTCAACACTGACCCATCCGTATCTCGTAAACGCCTTAACAGCACCACCGCCGCAGACATACCGCTACGAACACTGGCGCGCACGCGGCTACCATCCAGACTTACGTCCGCTTTCACCCGACAGTGAGTGTGGGACGTTGATCGGGCAAATGGGCTGGGTAGGTGCGCACGCGCACGCGCACGACTATCTGTGGGCAACCGCCGGTAATATGGGGGCAGTTTTAACCGAAACAGTTAACGAGGCATGTCTCATCGCTTATGAAGCCTCACCGCGTTATCAATTGCCATCACAGATCGTCGTTAAAGGGTTAGCAGGTAGACACGTACTGCTCACAAAATCGGGTTCGCGTTTGGACATGATTGGCATTGAACATCCGGCACTCAATTTAACGCTGATTGAAGTGGAACCAGATGGTGTCCATTACCGAATGCGTTTCGGCACACCGGATCAGGCAACTTTAGAGCACGCGCGAAACGGCATCGCGCCACCAGCACCGACAAGCGAAATGTTCCACTATCTCCTTATTTTTGAACAGTTAGCAGAAAACGGATTTAACGCACTCGTTCACCTGCAACCGAAGTTCTTGAACCTAATTTCCCGCACGGAACACGGCGCGCCAGATCGGTTTTATGACTTTCTGAGAGGGTATGAGCCAGAGACACCTATCCTATATGACGCATCCGGCGGGATCGGGTTCGTCGAGGAACGCGCACCGGGCATCCCAGAACTCTCTTACGAGAGTCTACGCCTCTTTCAGAACGGTGGAAACCCGGCGCGACATATCCTTTATTGGGTCGGACATGGAACGTTTTCACGGGGCAGCGACATTCTCGACGCTTACAAACACGCAGAATACTTTGAAGCCGCAGCACGCATGGCATGGGAAGCAAATCAGCAACGTGTTGACGCTCTGGCGTATACGGAAGAAATCGTCAACTGTATCCTACGGGAATTCAACGCAAACCGAGAAGCAGCTCCCAGGTTAGATGATGACCTCTTGGATTCCCATACGCCGACGCAATCTGACAACGTCTATAATTATCCTTAGAACTTACGCATGCTGCTCTCTTGTCGCATGCTGCCCTGTGAAGAAAGCGTTCTTCAAGTACGCCGCAAAACTGTTCGTTTGTGCCACCAGAACGCTGAATTTTCCGAGAAACCTCATCCTCGATAGATGCAGTCAAAATTGCGTAAATCCAATATGCTTAAAAATCGCCGTAACAAATGGAAGCAGCGGAGGGCGAGGAAACGACGACTATGCAAACACCTATAGATCTCCAAGAACCGGAAATTGACAATACAGAAACGGATACCGATGCACGGAAAGCACAGCAGCTGGAGACGTATCTCCGTGAGAGTGTCGTCGGAAGATATATTCAGAATTACAACAAACGCTTGCGAGACCTCAGCCAAGCTGTAGAAGAAACACGCCAGCACATCGATGATACACTCGCTGTGGCAGAGCAAAGTTTTACAGAAGAAATAGCGGACGTGAAAACCGAGCTCCGTAAACTTTCCGCACAACTTGAAAATGAAAATTTGCTGCTAACGTCAGATAAAATTGCGGCACTTATTGATACGCGCATAGATGAACGGCTCGGTGGGATCGCAGATCGTCGCGAGACAGACCTTCAGAAATTGTCGACACTCGTAGATGAATCTGCCCGTGAATTTCAAGCGCAAATCGACCGACTCAGCAACGAGACAAAGCTGCTGCGAGAACAGACGCGCCGAAATCAAGAATCTCTACGGGCAGACTTAACCTCCGAAACCGAAACACTTGAATCTACGAAAATTGACCGGTTAACCCTATCTGAGGCACTCATTACGCTCGGCATGAAACTCAAAGAAGATAAACTGTTCGACGCATTTGCCGCGAACCTCGGTCTGGATGAAGATTTGGATGCAGACGCGGAAGATCATGAAATCTCAACACTTTAAAAGCCAAAGATTCACCATACGCGCCCTGATTATTAAACTGTTGGTTGTGATAATCTTCGGTGGATGGATGACAGCTTTCTCTGCCCCTGAATCGGCTGCTGCCGGTGAAATCTCAGTGCTTGCTGTCGGTGATATTACGGTCAGTAGCCGTATGACCCCACTGATTGAAAAGAACGGTGCCGGTGTGTTCTTTGCAGGGACTACCGAATTAATCCAGTCCGCCGATATCGCGATGGCTTCTTTAAACGCGAGCATTTCGGAAAGAGGTGAACCCAGACACGGGATCGAAACCCCTTTTCGTTCCGCCCCGGGCCTCGGGCGAGCCATCGCGAATGCTGGATTTGATGCCGTCACCTTAGCAACGCCACACATAATGGATTTTGGCTTTGAAGCGTTAGAAGATACAATCACCGAATTAGAATGGTATGACGTTAAACCGATCGGTGCCGGCGTAAACGTTAAAGCGGCAAAGCTGCCAGCGTGGGTAACGCCCCGTATGGGAGACGCTGAGCCGCTGAAGGCCGCGCTGCTCGCCTATTACCGTCTGAATGAATTTACACAATACACCGAGGACCCGATCGCCTACGCTGTTTACAGTGAAATGATACAGACTGTTAAGAAGGCTCGTTCAGAAGCCGCACTCGTGATCGTTTGGCTGCATTGGGGACATCAAGGACGTTCAACAGATGAGGCAATCGGACGGCAACGAATCTTCGCACAAGCCCTTATTGATGCCGGTACGGATATGGTCTTATGCCAGCAGCTACATACTTTCGGCGGTATCGAGTTGTACCAACGGAAACCGATCGTCTATAGCCTCTCTGATTTCATTTATGACGCTTATGATAAACAGCATTCACATATCGTCATCCCGAAAACGACTTTCAAAGATAGAGTCTTACAATCTATTGAGTTAATTCCGATTTTGACAGATCCGCCTAAGACACCGGTCCGCACCGGTAAACCTACGGAGCCGTCAGCAACGTCCGAAATTGAAAAGCGGTTTCCGAGTATTCTCACGGGAGATGCAGCGATAGAAACCTTGCAAGACTATCAGCGGCGTTGCGCAGCATTGAAAACGGAGGTGCACATAGAAGGCGAGCGCGGATGGATTCGATAAATAAACGGAATAGCAGCGGTTTCCTGATCGTGAGATTTCGGTAGGAGCGAGAGCGAGAAATATGACAAGCACTGGGGGCAAGGTAGGCATCAGCTCCCAATAAAACGCGTAAGCCCAAGCAACGCGCCGGGAAACCGGATATACGGAGAGGGCGTTTTTTGCAAGACTTACCTGAACAAACCGCAAGGCACCTAAAAAAAAGTGAGCCCGGTTTAACCCCCAAAGCATTTGTCATAGCGATGCTCCTGATTCCGTTAAACGTTTTCTGGATCATTCAATTGGAGGTAGTCCGCTATACACATCCGACACTGATTCATCCGCTGTCCAACGTCATTTTCATTATCTTTTGGCTGATGGTACTCAGCGCAGTATTAGGGAAGTTATCTACCCAGCTGCAACTGAAACCGGCGGAATTGCTCACGATCTATGTCATGTTGTGCATTGTTTCTTCGCTCTGTTCGCACGATATGATGGAGATTTTGGTCACTATACTCGGGCACCCGTTTCGGTTCGCAACATCCGAAAATGAGTGGCAACAACTTTTTTGGAAAGAACTTCCGACATGGTTAACCGTTCAGGACGCTAACGTGCTGTCTGGATATTATGAGGGACAATCGAGCCTTTATCGTAGGGAGCATCTTATCGCCTGGGCAGGCCCTGCGGCATGGTGGACCGTTTTCATCCTTGTGTTGATGTTTGTTATGCTCTGTATCAACACACTGCTCCGTCTCCAGTGGACAGAACGTGAACGGTTAACCTATCCGATTATCCAGTTACCGCTCGCGATGACGGAGCGGAATGCAAGTTTTTTCAAAAACAGGCTGATGTGGTTGGGGTTCGGGCTTGCTGCTGGCATTAGTGTGCTGAACTTATTAAATTCGATATATCCAGCTGTCCCGTACTTGCCTGTCAAACGGCAGAATATCCATCAGTATTTTACCGGTCGTCCTTGGAATGCGATGGGTGGCGTACGTCTCTCGTTCTACCCTTTCGCGATCGGGATCAGTTTCCTTATTCCGTTAGACCTGCTCTTTTCGTGTTGGGTGTTCTATTGGGTGTACAAATTTGAGTTAATGGCGGGTAGCATTTTTGGTGTGCGCAATTTACCGGGGTACCCTTATGCGGATGCACAGAGTTTCGGGGCGTATATGGTGCTCCTCGGCACCGCTGCTTGGGTCGGGAGATCGCATATCAAACGGATTTTTGCCGGTGTTATGGACGGCCTCCGCGGCACATCTCAGATAGATATGCAACGTGAGCCGATGCCTTACCACATCGCTTTCCTCGGAATTGTAGCAGGGCTGCTCTTTTTGACGATATTTTCTTATAAGGCGGGGATGTCGCTTTGGGTGATTCCGATCTTTTTCGGACTTTACTTCCTACTCGCGACGATGATCGCCCGGCTACGTGCCGAATTGGGGTTCTTAGTCCACGACCTGCATAGAGTCGATCCACACGGATTGATCGTGACAACGTTTGGGTCTCAACGATTAACAACGAGTACAAAAGCCGTTTTTTCGCTGTACATGTTCTTTAACCGAGCATATCGGGCACATCCGATGCCACAAGAACTGGAGGCATTGAAAATTTCAGAGCGGCGGGGGATACATCCACAGCATACCGCCGCTGCAATACTCATAGCCACCTTAGTCGGGGCTGTCGTCGTGTTCTGGCTGCTTTTAGATAGCTACTACAGACACGGAGCCGAAACGGGCTATTATGGGCCTTGGGCATTAGGGTTCGGCAGAGGCGTTTATAGACAACTTGAAAACTGGTTGAATTATCCACAGGAAACCGATGTCCCCGCGCTACTCTTTATGGGCGGCGGCGCAGGCTTCTCACTCGGATTAATACTATTGAGAACCCGATTTCTGTGGTGGCCACTGCACCCACTCGGTTATGCCATGGCAAACAGTTGGGGCATGTCTAACCTCTGGAGCTGTATCTTCGTCGCTTATGTCGCGAAAGCACTCGTGTTACATCAAGGGGGTCTTAAAGCCTACAGACGCGCCGTGCCATTTTTCCTCGGGCTCGCCCTCGGAGACTACATCACAGGAAGTTTATGGAGTATCGGCAGTATTCTCGCCAATACGACATTGTACCAATTTTGGCCCTGATCGTAGAAATAGAAGACATCAGTGTTCCCTCGCGTCGTGGCGTGTTTCATTAATTCTGGAATCCACTATAAGCAATATTAAATAATAATCTTCGGATTTTTTGAGGCAGGGCAGCTGCCAAGTGCGTAGGGGCGGGGTTGTCCTGCCCAGCAGTGACAGACAATGTGCATATCTAATATTTGAAACTTGCTTAATAACCCTTAATTAA
>RKRO01000180.1 GCA_007571355.1 Candidatus Poribacteria bacterium
CTGCTATCTTGCGCAATAAATCCGAACCCTTTATCGAAATTGTAGTACTTAATCCGTCCTGTAGGCATTATATGCTCCTGTGGTCGGGTCGTCTTCTAAGGCGTTGACGATAACCACTCGCGTTTCTGTGCAAGCATTTCTGATTTATAGGGAACCTACACCTGAGTCTCCCTGAATTTGCCAGAGCCGTTCAACTTTACATGTAGACACCGCGGGGTATGCAAGCAGTCCATAGAAGTTGAAGCCGAAGGGCTCTACCGAATGTACGGTTTTTCTTGACATGAACCCGTTACTCTCGTATAATGGCGCGAATCCTGTTTTTCTTGTCAAAATTCCGCCCCTGATACCGAAAAGATGAGCAAATTGTCAAGACTTCATATATGTATTAAATCATAAGTTAACATATTTGTCAAGTGGAGACTGCAGATACACTCAATTACTCGGTTGTCAGTTTTCTGTGACAAATACCTTGTACGCTATAGATATTCACATATTTTGATATTTCACGACATATAGGAGCATTTGTATGGAAACCACCACTGACTTGACGCATCACATTCAATCTATCCGTCTTGTTGACACACATGAACACATGCGGCGAGAATCCGATTGGGTTGACAATGGTCCTGATATCCTCCAAGACCTGTTCGGTAACTACGTGCCTGCTGACCTGATAACAGCCGGTGCTTCGTCAGAAGCGATGGGGAACCTGATGGATCCTTCTCAAGACATTGCATCACGGTTTGAAGGTATCCGAGACGCGTGGGAAGCGACGCAGTTTACGGGGTATGGTGAGGCAGTCAGTCTCATCGCGAAACATATCTATGGGCTCGACGAACTGACAGGCGATGGACTCGCGGGTGCCGATAACCGAAAGACGCTGCGTACGCCCGGCAAGCGTTATTACATTTTACACGACCTCGCGAATCTTGACCATATCCAAACGGATGACTTCAGTTGGCCGTGTGAACCCGATACATCTGGCCCTGATTTTTTTCTCTACGATCTCTCATGGGCGACATTCTGTAGCGGACAAGTTGATCCAGGGGGTATCCACGCCGAGACCGGTATTGAAGTCAAGGACCTTTCTTCTCTTAAACACAGCATGGATGCACTTTTCGCGAAACATGCGCCGTGCGCTATCGCCGTAAAATCGCAACATGCATACAACCGCACCCTCAACTGGATCGAGAGAAACGATGCTGATGTCGCCGCCGCGCTTAATGCTGTGCTAACAAAACCCGCTGCAGAGATTGATGAAGCGACGCGGCTTTGTCTCGGCGATTGGTGCTGGGCGCGCGGGGTTGAACTCACTATAGAACACAACCTCCCCTTCAAAATCCACACCGGTTACTATGCTGGTAACAATCGGATGCCGGTGCGACGTATTCCTGCTGGGAATATGTGTGCCTTGTTTGCGCGCTATCTTGATGCGAAATTCGTGTTGATGCACATCGCCTATCCTTATAACGATGAACTCGTCGCGCTTGCAAAACATTATCAAAATATCTGGGTCGACTTCTGCTGGGCATGGAGCATTGACCCCTATAGTTCACGCGATTTCCTGCGTCGGTGCATTCACGCCGTCCCATCTAATAAACTGTTTGCCTTCGGTGGCGACACGCAGTGGCCAACGAGTGCGATGGCATACGCGATTCAGGCGCGAAACGAGATCCGCCGCGCGCTTGAAGCCGAAATCGCTGACGGCTGTCTCACCGAAAAACAGGCGATGGCATTTGCGACCCGTATTATGAATACGAACCAGTACGACTGCTTTGATATCCAGGGTACCCGCGCGAACATTGCGAAAGCCGCGTAACACGCTAAACCGATTTATGTATCACATGCGTCACGCATAGCCTGCAGGCTCTCTGTATAAGGGGCGCGGGCGACACCTTTCTCGGTAATAATCGCTGTGACGAACGCTGCAGGTGTGACATCAAATGCCGGACTGTAGACTTTCACACCGTCCGGGGCGGTGAGTTTTCCGAAGCCCTCTGTTACCTCCTCTGCTGCGCGTTGCTCAATAGGAATCTGATCACCTGTTTCGAGTGCGAAGTCGAGCGTAGAAGTCGGGGCAGCGACATAAAACGGGATGCCGTGTGCCTCCGCGAGGATAGCGACGTTATAGGTGCCGATCTTGTTTGCCGTGTCGCCATTTGCGGCAATCCGATCCGCCCCGACAATAACGCACTGGATTTTGCCCTCTTTCATGACTTGCGCAGCCATGTTATCACAGATAAGGGTGACATCAATACCGGCTTGCATGAGTTCCCATGTCGTGAGGCGTGCGCCTTGGAGTAAAGGACGCGTCTCATCGGCGTAAACTTGGATCTGCTTCCCGGCTTCGTGTGCGCTAAACATCACCGCCAGTGCTGTACCGTAGTCCGATGTAGCTAATCCACCAGCGTTGCAGTGCGTCAAAATCGTGTCGTTTTCGTTCAGCAGTGCCATGCCGTGTTGACCGATAGCCCGACACATCGCTTTATCCTCATTGATAATCTCCAAAGCCTCAGCGAGCAATACCTTTTTGAGCGCAGGTATCGGAAGTTGGCTATTCGCTTCCGCTGTCTCGGTAATTCTATCGAGTGCCCAAAAAAGGTTAACGGCTGTCGGTCGCGATGTTGCGAGATAATCGGTCGCGGACTTGAGCTCAGTCGCGAATGCTTTGTAACTTTCTGCTGTTGAGTTCCAAATCCCGAGTACAGCACCTAACGCACCAGCGATGCCGATTGCGGGGGCGCCGCGGACACGTAGCGATTTAATCGCTTCCCAAGTTGATGGGAGATCGTCACAATAGATATGCTTGAATTCATTGGGCAACAGCGTCTGGTCGATCATCCGAATTCTGCCATCTGCCCACTCAATTGTTGAAACTGCCATTTTGGGGGATGAAGTCCTCCTTAAAAAAAACGAAGTATATCCAAAAACCAATAGACTTAACAATATTAGATAGGACAAGTCAGTTGTCCAAGTGCTTCCGTCAAACGCAAGTTTTCTGTGTAGTTTACAGGGCAATCAATGACCGAGGGGACTTGCTGATTGAACGCATCTTTGAGTATAGGAACGAGTTCGTCGCTTGCTTCAACGCGATAACCTTTGGCACCAAAGGCTTCTGCGTATTTGACGAAATCGGGGTTCGTGAAATCGATGTGTGCAGGTCTACCAAAGCCGTTCATCTGTTTCCACGCAATGAGTCCGTAAGCCTCATCATTGAAGATAAGTGTGACGAAAGGCACACGGGTTCGGACAGCGGTTTCGAGTTCTTGTGAGTTCATCATAAACCCGCCATCGCCGCAGATTGCCAGACATTTACGTTCTGGGTAGATAAGTTTGGCGACGAAAGCCCCTGGGAGCGCGATCCCCATGGAGGCGAACCCGTTAGAGATGATGCATGTATTCGGTTGATAGCAGGGATACATGCGCGCAATCCACATTTTGTGGGCACCGACATCCGAGATAAGGATATCGTCCTCAGCGAGTACGGAACGGACATCGCTCAAGATTTTTTGCGGTTTCATAGGAAAATCTGCGTCATCGCGATGTTCATTGAGTTGATCAATTATGATTTTCCGTAACGTGTTTGAAGCATATTCTGCGTCTTTTGGATAGATTTCTTCTGCCATGAGGTGTCTAAGGCTCTGTCGAATATTGCCGACCATCTCGACATCAGTGATGTACGAGGCATCGGTTTCGCTCGGTTGTGTATCAATATGAATGAGTTTTTTATCTCGGTTCGGGTTCCAGAGGCGTGGATGGTATTCGACGATATCGTAACCGACAGCAATAACGAGATCTGCCCGGTCAAACCCGCAGGAGACGAAATCGTTCGCTTGTAACCCGACACTCAGGAGCGAGAGTCGGTGGGTCCACGGGATACTGCCTTTGCCCATAAAGGTGTGTGCAACAGGGATGTTCGTCATTTCAGCGAATTGGGTAAGCATTCGGGCGGCTTTTTGACGGACAACGCCGTTTCCTGCAAGAATAATAGGTTGTTTCGCGTCGTTAATGAGCTGCGCCGCACGTTGCAAACAGGAGACAATAGGTTCTGTCTCACTTTGGAAATCGTGTGAGATAGGCTCGGCATCAACATGCATGCTTGCGACATCTTCTGGAAAATCTATATGTGTCGCCCCGGGTTTTTCACCCGTAGCAATTTTGAAGGCTTTGCTGATGGATTCGGGGATGATTTCGGGAAGGTGGAGCAGCGTGTTCCATTTCGTCATCGGTTTAAAGACGGAGACGACATCCATGTATTGGTGCGATTCCTTGTGCATCCTGTCCAAACTCGCTTGCCCAGTGATTGCGACGAGCGGTGCTCTATCCATGTTGGCATCAGCGACTCCGGTGACAAGGTTCATGGCTCCGGGACCGAGTGTTGCAAGACAGACACCAGCGCGTCCAGTAAGGCGACCGTAGACATCCGCCATGAAGGCGGCACCGCGCTCATCGCGGGTCTGAATGAATTGAATCTTGGACTCCAACAAGGCATCCATAAGATCCAGATTCTCCTCACCCGGTATCCCGAAAATGTAGTCAACGCCTTCGTTTTCTAAACATTTAACGGTGAGTTCTGATGCTCTCATAAAATATATTTCCTTAATTTTAGGGCAGCGTCCGATGTAATCCTAAATCAGTTTTTTAGATTTTTAGCAAGGCGACCTGCCAGAATAGATATGAATGGTGAAGCCAGACCAAAAACTTGTTTTTTCTGCTCGCGTGTTGTACTATTTTATAATATATCAGATTGTGTCTAACAATTGCAATTTTTTAAGGAAAAAAACGAAATAATGATAACAAGAGATACATGTATTTTTTATTTTCTCGTTTTGTTCGTAAACGCGCAGATCGTATTGGCACAGAGTACCTCAGACGATTTCTCTTCTATTACGCACACCCCCGGTGAACTCATTGTGCGTCTACACTCCGATGCGTCTCGCGAAATGTTTGAAGCGTTGAGCCGCAAACTCGGTGCGCTCTCGATTTCACCTGTCTTCTCGCCGACGACCCCTGCTGGGCAACATCCACGCCTTCGGCGCAGCTACCGCGTCCGATTTCCAGCGGAATGGGAATTGGAACCGTTGCAACGACGATATGCGAAGCACTCCACTGTTGAAGAGGTTGAGATGAATCGCCTGAATCGACCGTGCGCTGCAATACCGCCGAACGACCCCAACTACGGCGAACAGTGGAATTTGGTACTAATAAATATGCCTGAAGCCTGGCGTATCGAACAAGGGGCCCCGGAAGTGACGGTAGCTGTCGTAGATGGCGGTATAGACACACGGCATCCGGAGTTCCGCTCACAACTTTGGCGAAACGTCGGTGAGATACCCGGAAACGGTATTGACGACGATGCGAACGGCTACGTTGACGACATCAACGGATGGGATTTTAGCGATGCGCCGACGCTACCGGGCAGCGGCGACTGGCAAGTACGGGATAACGAACCTCAAGACGAGATCGGACACGGGGTGCACGTCTCTGGTATTATCGCAGCAGCGGCGAACAACGGTATCGGGATCGCAGGAATCGCGCCGTGGTGCCGTCTCATGCCGTTGAGAGCCAGCTTCAAATATGGCGGTGGTGGATACCTTCAGAATGACGATGTCGCTGCCGCTATCGTCTACGCCGCCGATAACGGCGCGCGGATCATTAATATGAGTTGGGGGGACACGGTAAACGCCTTCATCATAGAAGATGCCGTAGCCTACGCTTACGCACATGGGTGTATCTTGATCGCTGCTGCAGGAAATGCAGCCTCCGCTGGATCGTGGTATCCTGCAGGGCTTAAAACTGTTATCTCGGTTGCGGCACTTGGAAAGGAGAAGTATCTCTCCAGTGTTTCCAACTTCGGCGCGACGATCGACATCGCTGCGCCGGGAGAGGAAATCCTGAGTACCGATTTGAACGGTGGATATCAGCACTTATCCGGCACGTCGATGGCGGCGGCACATGTATCTGGAGTCGCCGCTTTGGTCGTGTCAGCACATCCGCATTATACCAACACAGAAGTTCAAGATGCGCTCATCGCCACTGCTGGACAACTTTTTGTGAGTCCACTCGTCGGTGCCGGTTTGCTTGATGCCTACGCTGCACTCACCGCGCCAATGGAACTGATTGCGAAAATCGATACCGTCCGAATGCCGACACAAACAACGGCATCGGGACATATTGGAAAAATTGAGATTTTCGGAAGTGCTGGCGGCCCCGGATTCAGTGCGTATCAGTTAGAATACGGGATCGGAGAAGTGCCGGATCTATGGTTTTCACTGGAAACGTTGCAGACGCGCCCCCAATTTAATGCCTGCCTCTACAAGTGGGAGACAGCTGCCTTAACAGAAGGTAGATACACAGTGCGGCTCAGCGTCACATCAAAAAACGGTGAAGTCAAGAGGGATAGAACAGTTGTTGACGTGCGTCATGCGGCACCGCTAATTTTCAAGCACACATCACAACCTTGGTTTGCTGGAGATCGTGTTGCATCAGTGGTTATGTGGGAAACAGATGAACTCGCTACCGGTAAGATAGATATTTTTCAGCCAAACGGAGACCTCATTACCACTGCCTATTCAGATTCAGAGAATCTTTTGCATCTTGTGAACGTGTCCGAGTTAGGGATACCTCCGGGTGTCTACATGTACCGTTTGTCCGTAGAAAACCGCGCCGGATTTCTACGGCTGGATGACAACGACGGACTGTTCTATAAGATTGAGATACAGGATTCTCCGATGGATCCGCTACACCTTTTGCGAGGCACGTCAGCAGCGCGCGGGTTGCATGCTGTTAGCACGCCGGTGGACCTCAACAGGAATGAAAAATTAGAACTCGTCACAGCGGAGATAGGGACAAACGTGGCACAAATTTTTGAGATAGCGGACAGCGGTACATTTAACCCGATCTTCGCGTTCCGCGAACCGTTCTTACCGCGGGCCATTGCGGACACGGATAACGATGGACGTATGGAAATATTGTGTAATCCACCCGAGGTGACGTTTTTGCTGGAGCAGCCTGCGCAAGGCGAGTTTCCAACCGAACGTATCTGGGAAGCACAAGGGAAGTGGGCGAGAACAATCGTAGACGCGGATGCAGATGGCACAACTGAAATTTTCGCGATCGACACGACCAATAACGCTATTTTTGTTTATGAGGCAGATGGAGATAATCGTTATCGCAACACTGCGATCCTCGAAAATCCGACGTTAGGGGATAACAAACTCATCGCGAATCTTGCGACGGGTGATTTTGATGGCGATGGACAGATAGAGATTTTAGCGGCGGATAACGACGGTGATATTTTCATATATGAAACATCCGGAGATAACCGATACCAACAAACATGGATAGCAAAATTGGACGAAGGTAAACCAGAATTTTTTGCGAGTGGCGACATGGATGGGGACGGTAAGGCAGAATTCGCTATCTGTGCCAAAACCGGCACCAAGATCGGGACGATAGCACTCCTAGACATCCGCTACAATCACTGGCTTCTAATCCTCTTCACAGCTGACGGTAATGATAACTATAGACCGGTATGGACGCAACGGATCCGGGACGTACAAGACGGTGGAAACGGAATGGTGATTGCGGATGCAAACAGCGATGGGCAAAATGAATTGTGCATCGCCGTTGCGCCGAACTTCTATCTCGTACGGCACGATGGGATAGATTATCGTCCAATCTGGCACCATGCTGCGACGAACACGCTCAATCCGGTTGTCGCAGATCTCAATGGAGATGGTGAGAACGCCTTGCTGTTTAATAGCGATCATGTCTTAACCGTCTTCACGGCCTCTACAAGTTCAAACGGACAATCAGAAAATCAACACCCCACTATTGCGACTCGGCGACCGCGGTTGCGTGAGGCAATCTATTCCCCGCCGAACCAACTTTCAGTGGGGTTCGATAAACCGATGGGCGTTTCCGCGACACACGCTGGCCGCTACCGTTTGCGTAAGTACGGAAGTCTGGATAGCGAACCACAGATTTATACACCGCGTTCGGCGAGCCTTGATAGGACCGGGCAGCGGGTCCTCCTAACGTTCCCGGCTGCTGTCTTCCGTACCGGTACGCACTATCAGATTGAAGTTGGGCAAGTTTCGGATACGGACGGTGTCTACCTTGCAGATGACGCGAGCGTGCGAACGATAACATTGCCAGCACCGCAATTAGCGGAGACCATCGTCTATCCGAATCCAGCAGCGTGTGATCAGGTTACGTTTGATAAACTGCCTATAGGGACCCATATTGACATCTATGATGTCAGTGGGAACTGTATTGCATCGTTTGCTATGACGGAGCGT
>RKRO01000378.1 GCA_007571355.1 Candidatus Poribacteria bacterium
CTTAAAACACCCCGTTCAGAATAGGACAACAAACATGAAAACATTTTTGAAAAGCCTGACATTCAGTATCCTCTTTATCCTCACAATCGGCTTCGGCATTGCGGTCTATATCCTTCAGGCACCACCGCTTGAACAAAAGAACACCGCGAAACTGCAAGTTCACAGCCGCACAGCAGTCCGCGGGAGACCGACAGTCAATTCCAAACCGCTCGCCTATACCAAAGATGTGTACCGCTTCAACTTGGATCAAAAATATATCAGCAATCTGAACAGCGGTAGATTGGGACGTGAACATCTGTTTAGCGCGGCTTTAACGCATCGCGCAAAACTCAAAGGCGAGGAACTTGATAACGCGTTGGAAAAAGAAATCAATTGGCAAAAGATGTTCGCTAATATGACAGAAAATATTCGCTTCGGTACTAGCACACCTACCCTCAAAGTTGTGCTAAGTGACCAGGAGTGGCTGCTCAAAAATGCACCGGGTGCCGGGTACATCGTTCGCAAAACAGGGCCTCAGATTGATGTCTACTTACCCGACCTAAAGGACGTTTTTGAAAGGAACAATCTTCCACTCTCCACAGATTTGGAAATTTCTAATGTACAGGCAAACAAGCGGTGGCTCATCACAGATAGAAAACGGCAGCAGACGTATCGCATTGAAAAGGGCACTAAAAAACTCAACGTCTATCAGCAATCGAAACCTGAGATTCTGACGTTGCTGTTTCAAGTCGATTTAGCATCACAGACCGCTCTCACTGAAGGCAAATTCTCTCAGGAGCTCAGACGAGAATTTAAGGCGTTGAAGATACCGCTGTCTCGGAACGCACAAATATCAACAAGTGAAGACGGGGTGAGTTGGAAGATAAAAGATACCGCGCTAAAATATGAGGTGCGGAACGAGAACGATCGGTTGAAGGTCTACCTTGACTTAGACAGCGCATGGCTTCGCATTCAGGCAAATGACGAGATAAAAGGTTGGGTGCAAAGGGATCGCGGAACAATCTTTGAACCACCACCACTGCCACTTAGTTCACGTCAGTTAGCGAAAAAACGGTTGCTCGGACTCATTGAAACCGTGAAAGAGAAAGTCGGGATTTCCAATGCAGAAAATAAAACCGAAAATACTGCGTCCCGGTAGCCGTATTGCAGCGATTTCACTCTCTTGGGGCGGTCCCGGGACTTTTCCCTACCGCTACCAGATAGGGAAACAGCAATTTGAAGCAGCATTCGGCGTAACAGTTACCGAAACAGCGCACGCCTTGCGCGATGCGGATTGGCTCGCCCAAAACCCTGAAGCACGCGCGGACGACTTGATGGCAGCCTTCGCCGATGAGACAATCGACGGCATCATCTCAACCATCGGCGGTGAAGATTCGATCCGCACGCTACCCTACCTCGACTTGAACCTGATTCGGAAGAACCCTAAAGTCTTTATGGGGTTTTCGGATACGACTATTTCGCACGCTGCCTGCTTTAAAGCGGGGATCGTTTCATTTTATGGACCCTCGTTTATGGCAGGATTCGCCGAAAACGGCGGCATGTTTCCATACATGACAGATTCCATCCGATGCACGCTCTTTACTGCCGAACCGATGGGCGTTATAGAACCAAACCGAATGGGATGGACAGTTGAACACCTACCGTGGGAGAACCCCGAAAACCAAACCATCCGCCGAAAACTGAACCCTTGCACCGGATGGAGATTTCATCAAAACAAGGGGGTTGCCGAAGGACAACTATTCGGAGGCTGTATTGAAGTACTGGACTGGCTTCGCGGTACTGACTATTTCTCCGCTGTGGATCTCCAAGGTGCTGTTCTCTTCTTAGAGACCTCTGAAGACGCGCCACCCCCTTCGTTCCTAACCCAATTCGTCCGATGCATCGCAGCCATGGGTATCCTTGAAGGACTTAACGGTATCCTACTCGGACGACCCGGCGGCGGTGTTGACCCACAGACTTTTGGCGAATACGACGAGGCACTCTGTAAAGCCGTCCGTGAGGAACACGGACTAAACGATATGCCGATTGTTACCAATATGGACTTTGGACATACCGATCCGATGTTCGTCATTCCCATGGGGACAAAGGTGCGTATTGATTCCAGCAAGCAGGAGATCGTTATTGACGAAGCAGCCGTTATAGATGTCTGATAAAAAAATGAAAATTCTTTTTCTTTCGCCTACCGTGCCGTTTCCACTCACCGACGGTGGACGCATTCGGGTCTTTAACCTCCTCAAACAGATTGCAAAGAAAAGCGATATAACACTACTTGCCCTGGAGACACAACCCACAGACGCAGAAGGCATCGCAGCACTTCAGCAGTTAGGCGTTCAGGTTCACCTCGTCCGTAATGCCTCGACACTTCCACGCGTATCGCTCCGTACGCTTATCAACGCTTTCCGCAAACGACAGCCAATCACAGTTGCACGTTACGATCTACCCGCCTATCGTCAGAAATTCAGAGCGTTGATCGCAACGGAAAACTACGATCTCGTCCACTACGAGATGTTCCACACGGCGCAATTCCACACAGAGACCGATCTGCCCGGTGTGCTTTCACAACAGAACGTCGATTCCGAAATCTGGCGGCGCCTCTGTGATGAAACGGCTAACCCGTTCTACAAATTTGCATATTGGACGCAGCAACGCGCTTTTCAACGGTATGAACGGATGCTAAGCCCGAAATTCGATGGCGTTACGTGCACATCGGCTATCGATGCTGCTGTTTTCCATCGGCACTGTGCAGCAGACGCTATCGCCATCATCCCAAACGGTGTTGATGTAGCACATTTCCAACCCGATTTTACCACCGAAACGCCAGCACACCTCATCTATATCGGAAGCATGGATTGGTATCCCAATGAAGACGCGGTCGCCTTCTTCACAGATGAAATCTTACCCGATATCCAAACCAGAGTACCGGAGGTCCAGTTCTCGATTGTCGGCGGCAACCCGTCAGCACGCGTCCAAAAGTTAGCGGAGAGAGCAGGCGTTATCGTCACCGGACGCGTACCAGAGATCAAACCCTACTTCGCTGAGGCGACGGTCTTTGTCGTGCCGTTGCGTATTGGAAGCGGCACCCGCCTGAAAATCCTCGAAGCATTAGCCATGGGCAAAGCGATTGTTTCTACATCAGTCGGCGCGGAAGGGCTAGATCTCAAAGACAGTGAAGAAATCTTCATTGCCGACGAACCGAAACCCTTTGCGGATGCAGTCACCCGACTGCTGACAGACCCAGCACTCCGCCGTAGGATTGGCGAAAATGGACGCGCCCGCGTCGAAAAGGATTACGATTGGCGAAGCATCGGCGAGAAACTCCATCAACGCTATACTGAGATCCAGAAGCGTGCCTCGTAAACGCACTAAACTGGCCCAACCGCTTGTAGGAGACGTTTGTAACCCCACCTGTGAATTCCCTACCCCAAATTGATTTTTTTTATTAGATGTGTTAATATCAATACCTTCGCCACTTTATCCGGGTCTACTTTGATTTGCCGTGTAATGAATAGCCCCGATGGATGCGAGGTGTTCAGCGATGTTGCGAATAACAATAGGTTCAGGTTTTTGCGGAAGTATTTTTAAGGTTTCCTGTAAATACTTTTCACCTCTATACTTTGCTTTGATGTCTGAGACCCCAAAGCCCGGGTGTTCGGAACTGCACATTTCCCGGAGTTTCGCTGAAACATGGACCATGAACATGGACAGGTTCACGGCATTACGAACGGGTATCTCCTTGACGTTCATAAAGTCGTCTAACCCCCAAAACTGTTTTGCGTCTCGGAAGTTGAACTCGATTTGAAAACGGAGCGAATAATACTCGATGAGTGTTTCAGCATCTAAATCCAGATCGGAGGAAAACAAGAAGACGTGCGATGTCTTTTGCGTCTTTGCATCGGTTTTCCGCAAACAGACGATATTCAAGGGGTCGGGGAACTTTTTGTGCCGACATGTGATGTGATAGACTTCCGTGAGAATGTTGCCTTGCGTCTGTGTAGAGACGCGATATTTGCGGTCAATCGTTTTCGGGTTAAGTTTTTCCCCATAGATAGCGGGCCGTCCACGCCCTTGATAAGGTGTTGTCGGTGGTAAATAGAGGGCAGCATCTCTACGAAGTTTTGAAATCAGATGGAGCCCGCAGTTTCGGGTCAGCTGCAGCACGTTATTATTGCCGAAGTAGCCATCGAGTAATAAGTATTTCACGGCTATGCCGCCATCTATCGTTGCCAACACCCGCTTGAGCATAGATTGCAGAAGTTTCAAAGTATCGTTGAGAACGATCTCGGTTTTGTTTCGGTTCCGGCTGCCTTTCGGGTGTCCCGGTCTGTTTTCCGAGACTGCCGTCTTTGAAACAACGGCTTTTGCCGCCGGTGTGGCTCTGTCCCGGATAACTTGTTCTATTCATAACGGGTATGAACGCCGCTGCTGGACACTGAGGAGGGACACTGCGAAAAACGCCAGTCCCGGTATCGTTTTCCCATAGGGTGCAGCGAAAAAACGGGATAAACCGTGCGTTTTATCGCCCGATTTGGGCACAAGCGTCTCATCACCGGCAAAAAGATAAACAGCATCAGGGTCAAACAGATAAGTTCTAAAGAACACCCAACAGAGTGTTCCCCAGGGGATGAGGGTGTTGTAAAATCGTTGGATCGTGCGATAACTGCCCCCTTGCGGTGTCCAACGCGAGATATTTCGCAGCGTCACGCTTCCGGTCAACGCAAGCCCTGCGAACACAACTTCACACAACTGCCGGAGCGTCGCTGTGGATAAGTGTGGACTGAAAACAGCAAATAATGATATAATCTCTGACATGGGTAAACATCCTTCTAAGTTTGATTTGTTTCAATAACTTTAGGATATTTACCCTATTTAATCAACTACTTTTGGCGAAGGTATTGTTAATATGTGATTGCGGATAGACAAATCTTTCATAAAAAACACTTAGGAGGAGCTATTCTGATGAAAGTTCTTACGTTAATCTTGTCATTCACCTTTTTACTGATGAGTGCCGCTTTAGGGATTACGGGTGAAGATCCAGACATGGTGGCATACTACCCGTTTGAGGGTAACCCTGAAGACGCGTCAGGCAACGATAACCACGGCGAAATTACAGGCGGCTCCAAGTGGGTTACTGGCAAATTTGGAGACGCGATTGAACTGGACCCGGCGGCTTATGTTGAGATGCAAGTCTCCGATTCGCTTCACGGTGACCTTTTCAAAGCAGACCCGTTCACAATTTCTGCTTGGATTAATCCTAACTTCGATGGGACCACATGGGAACATATCTGGCGGAGCCTCCCCGGTGCCTCTGGACACAATACCTTATTCATTAACAAAGACGAAGGGCTCATCTCTTGGCGCGGACGCGTCGGTGGATGGACAGTCCTGTGTCAGACCGATCCGGGTATCGTTGAAGCGGATAAGTGGATGCACGTAGCCGTCACAGGCGATGGCGATAAATTCAAAATTTATGCCGACGGTGAGAAAGTCGCCGAGACCGATTTCCAAGAAACCGATGGTGCGAACGTCACTTATCGGCTCGGTGGTTCAGGCGGCGAGACTTTCGCCGGTTTGATGGACGATGTCGCAGTTTTCACCCGTGCCTTAGACGCGGACGAAATCAATCTCATCATGGAAGGCGTTGAGGTGTTCCTACCGGTTGAACCGCGAGGGAAACTCACAACCCGATGGGCAAACCTCAAACGCTAATCCTCAGACCCGGTAGGTGCGGTTTTGGGGCGTATTCACCCAAATGCAACCTGCATTCCCAACCGCACCTACTGACAACCATTCCCCAAAGGAAGTTGAACATTGCCAAACAAGTGCGATGCGCGAGGTTACACGTCTGAATTCACCGTTGCAAGGAGGCTTGATGTCAAGGATTTCAACGAAAGCCAGAGCGGACAACGCACGCTTGACGCGGAGCGATTGGAGGCATTGATCGAAGTGCTCAGCCGGCACCAGCTCGGACTACAAGACACGGAGCCGGACACCTTGTAAACGTAGGCAACAAAGTAGAGCACCGTCTAATGAACGAAATTCTATCAGACTTAACAGAAGCACGTACTGCCCGCGAAAGAGATATTTTCTCAGGTGTTACACGCTGGTTCGTCCAACATGTCACCACTGCCTGCAAAGCACTTTTCCAACAATATGAAATGGTGGTCCTATTGGAGAAAAAATAGGTAGTTTGCGCCTATCGTAGTTCCCTATAACCAACCATGCTTCGTTACAACCTAAAGGAGAAACCCATGGACAGAATCAGAGTCGGTATTATTGGATGCGGCGGCATTTTTCGCAATCTCCATTCCCCGTATTATCAAGAACCGACGCGACGCGCGGACATCATTGCTATCGCAGACATCAACGAAACCTCTGCAAATGAACAGGCAGACAGATTCGGTGCAGATGCCTATACAGACTATCGTGCACTCCTTGATAGACAGGACATAGACGCAGTTGATGTCTGTGTCCATCCGCGTCCACATCTTGAAATCACCCGCGACGCCGCTGCTGCTGGCAAACACATCTTGATGGAAAAACCGATGTGCTGCAACGTCGCCGAAGGTGACGAGATGGTCGCCGCCGCTGAAAATGCTGGTGTTCTCTTGATGGTTGCCTATATGATGCGTTTCGATCCCGGATACATGAAATTGAAATCACTTTTAGATGACGGCACACTCGGGACCTTACAAATGGCGTATTCCAATCAGGTTGGTTGGTTTTCGCCGGAACGGCACCCGTGGCTCTTTGTCAAGGCAGAATCCGGGGGGATGTTGGTAGAGCAGGCGATTCACCATCTGGATATCTGGTTGTGGCTCTACGGTACCGCCTCCACTGTCTATGGATTCACGAGTCATGTCCCGCTCGGCGGCACCTACCCAGCAGTTGACGAAGCCGTTGAGAATAACGCTGTGCTGACCGTGCATTTCAAAAACGGTGGTGTTGGGATGATGATGAAGAGTTGGGCAGCTCAAATCGGCAACAGTGGGAACGGGCTCGTTACGAGCAAAGGCTCCGCGACATTAATTCGGCACGGACTCCGTTGGAAAACGCACGATATGGCAGAGACAGAGGAATTCACTGTTCCCGTACCAGATGACGATACCTATCGCAACGTCCCGGAAGCGCAACGTCAACAACGGTACTGGGGAATGGCAGCGAAAGGCGCGAGCATCGACCACTGGCTGCAGTGTATCGCCAGTGAAGCAGAGCCGACAACCCACGGACGCATCGGCAGAGACGGCATCGAATTGGCAGAAGCGACGTATCGTTCTTCGCAAATCGGTGCCCCGATTTCCTTGCCGCTGTAAGGAGAGCCGCCAGTCGAGGTTTTTCCAAAGTATAAGGTTGCTGTGCCTTACCGTTATAGGATGGACGCATTTTGCCTTAAAGTCCCTGATAAGGGGAACAAGGGTTTTAAAGGGCGGACATTTCCACTTTTCGCATCGAAATGTCCAATATTTCCTTAATTTGCGTCTGTCCACTTGAGTTGTGGCCTTGCCCATTTATTTAACAGGGGTTAAGTATTTACTTCACAAGACTTATCTAACTCTGGAAATCTTTCGTTCCCGCATGTGCTGTGTGTTCATATCCGCCGCGGCCCCGTACCTCCCCAATGTGAAACCGCCGGTCTGTGAGATCCCCGATGGTGAGGTGGGGCGTCCGTTATTGCACCGATGTGAGATGTGGGAGGTATCCGAATGGAAACCGTAATCCGTTTAGCGTTTGTGTATCGGGTGCAGTCCCGCGTCCGATGTGATAGCGTTGGGTGTGGAAGGTATGGACTGAGGCGGGTGTGCAGCAAAAGTGCGGTCTGCACTACAAGCCGTTGAGGGACAATATGAGATTGTCTCGGTCTCGGTTTTAGACCGAAAAGTCGTTGTGAAAAGTAACCTCAACAGTGCTGATATCCGCGTTAGCAGATGCGGGGTTCGGTGCAGACGTTGTGAAATAAAGGAGAGAAACATGTTTATCAAAAAGTATTGGCTACCGCTGTCGGTGTGCCTTGTGGCGATTGTGGGCGTGGGGATTTACTATCTTGCGACGCAACTTCCACCCGACCCAATAGTGACGTACACAGCGGTAGAACCGTTAGAGAAGTCGAAGAAAGTTCCCAAGACAGAAATGCCTGTTGGTGAGGAAACGCCACAGGGGGGACATACGCATGAGGATGGCCCCTGGCACGCGGGACCGCACGAGGCACCGGGACAACGCCCCGACCGGGGGGAGGCTGCTGTCTCCCCACACGGGTTCGGCCCCTATCCACCTTTCCACCCAGGATGGAGAGGCACACCGG
>RKRO01000379.1 GCA_007571355.1 Candidatus Poribacteria bacterium
CTATGGGTGTTGCTCTGTTGCTGCCTTGCACCCCTGCTGCTGACTGCCATGGATGGCCGTAACACACCGGGAGAGAAAACCGCACCACCAGAAGGCATGGTGCTGATCCCTGCAGGGCTTTTTGAAATGGGCAGTGATTATGGACGTGGCGATGAACAACCCGTACGCGAAGTGGGTCTAAGTGCATTTTATATGGATAAATATGAAGTCACCAACGCTCAATTTGCTGAATTCTTGAATGCGATAAAATATAAAAGCCCTACATTTTTCGCGACATCAACTGATATACCCTACCCGGGAGCCAGTTGGGTGGAGGCCCACTGGGTAGATTTATCCACCTATGCTGATTCTGCAGCAAAGATTGAATACGTAGACGGTGAGGGGAACGTGCACAACGGTGACGGTCGTCTCTTGAGAGACGACAGGCGGTTTCCTTCAGACTATGCAGACGGCAAGTATCGCGCAAAAGCAAAATACGAAAATCACCCGGTGCACGATGTAAGTTGGTTTGCTGCGATGGCTTACGCAGAGTGGGCGGGCAAACGTCTGCCGACCGAGGCGGAATGGGAAATCGCTGCACGCGGTGGTTTAACGGAACCAGAAGTCGGTACTACCCGTCATAATCGGCGGTCTCAACTGCGGGAGGTCGGTAAGGACTCACCAAATGGTTATGGTCTGCATAATATGCTGGATAACGTTGCGGAGTGGTGTTTAGATGAATATGACGATGACTTTTACGCGAAATATCGGTTCGCTGGTAATCTGGTGGCAGGTGCGCCGAGTATTCGTTCTTTATTAAACCACTATAAAGAGGTGCCCATGTATAGTCCTCGTGTTATCCGAGGTTCCGCCATACTTTCGGAGCTTACAATGCGCTACAAAAGGATTACCGGGCGATCCCGTGGACATGCGGTGGTAACTTCCCCCGTTGTCGGTTTCCGCTGTGTAAAGCCTGTAAAGTAACCTCTTACCTTTAAGACTTAACACATTTTATTTACCCCCTCTGCATAGCAGGAGGGCGCGTTCCACGTTTTCGTTTCCGCTTGCTTATGAGGGATAAGGGGCATCTGTGGGAGGGGTTTGTAACCCCGAATTACCGAAATATTTGAGGGTTTTCGCTTTAATAATGATTTCGCTCCATTTCCAAAACGTGAGTCCCCGCCGGTCTAAGTTCTGAGTCCTAAAATGGAATATATCATCACTTCGCTGAAAACCCTCATAATGTGAATTTAAAAATAAAAATTAAAGCGTCCTGCCGGTTGCGGTGAACGGAATCTCCTAAACATCGCACACAGCACAGCATTTCAACGGAACAGAGACACCTGAAATCACCACAAACCGAGTGAAACCCAACGCTTTAGGATACCCAGACGGTTTGGGCTGTTGGGTTTCGCGAAACATATATACCACAATAGTTGCTTGAAAAACAGATTTCAGTTAGCGGCTCTCAACTGGATGAAGCCGTAGATGGGGATGCGGATGGGTAGTCGGTCTGCTGTGGTTAAGATTTGAATTTCTTCACGCAAAGGTTCTGGCGAGTTTGGGACATACCACACGACTTTCACCGTGTGCTGGTGCTGTGTGTTGATGTTACTATTTCGGCGGTAACCGGGAACGTCAATGTGCGTTCATTTGGAAATGCGACGGTGAGTAGCGATGAGAAGCGTCCACTGTCTCTCAGTGAACGGAGTCGCACGGTGATAAGATGTCCGGTGGCTGTGTCAGGGGGAGCGGTCATCTGCCATGTCAGTTCCGGTTGGTTCGATGGTAAAAGGCGGATGCCTGATGCGTCAAGGGGCGCGTTCAGAGAGAGTTTGAGTTCTTTGTGATGCGTCGTTTCAGGGAGAATATTTCCAAAATCGCAGACATCCGGGTTGAGTGTTGCAAACCGTTTGGCGGCGGCGACGATTGTCAGTGTGACACTTGGGGTTTTGAGACTGTCGGTGAAAATTGTTGCCGTTGCTGTTATCTCATCGGTGGGCAGTGTTGCGGGATTGAGGACGATGTGGAACGCTGCTTCTTCGTTTGGTAATATCTGTTCGGGTGCTCGAATCTTGGCATAACTGCAGCCTATATGGACGCTTTGGATACGGAGTGTCCTTTTGCCGATATTCCGTGCTGTTACAGAGCGTGTTACGGTCCCTTCCCATTCTGGAAGCGTGCCAAAATCAACCCGTTGCTGTGCAAGGATTAGGGTGTCCGTGGATTCTCGCGGGTTGTTGACAAGAACGATGATCAACCCGGAAATCAGCAGGACAGGAATAACGATGAGTGTGAGGATTCTGCGTTTGGACATGATTTGGTTTTACCTCTGTTAATCGATGTGATCCGTTAGGCTACTGTTATCTTAGGATTTACCAAGCTTAGTCTTTTTATCCGGTTGCAAAGGCGGAGGGTGGCGGACAGACCGGGCACTCCGCTTTTGCAGTGCCCCTGAACTGGTTGAGAGCGTATATCATATCAGTGAAAACAACACAAATAGAAAATTATTCGCATTGATGGTGTTTCGTTCTCCTATGGTTTCGATCATCTGAGTTATTGCTTTAATATATCGAGTTCAAGACGGAAACGTTTTTCGGTGGCGGCGAGCAAGTCTTCAACGGCTTCCTTTGTACCTCCGCATTCCGCAATGAGGGTTTCCATCTGCTCTACTGCGGAAGATGGCACATGACTAAAACAATTTTTAGCGGATTTGTCGAGATGATTCCCGACGTTTAGACTCAGCACTAACAAAAGTGTGCGTTCCAATTTTTCGATGCGCTCGTCGCGCGCTTTCAGTTCTTCTAATATATCCATTTAGATTTCCTTGTTTCAGGCTGTTTGGTCGCCTACGTAGATGGGAGGGTGGCGAGCATCTGGTTGATATGTTCATCTTGCCACCGGCACTGGACTTGTGGAGAGAGTGTATCACGGATTGTCCGAAAATGCAAGAGTCGAATGAAGACGTGTGTAAATATAGGATGTCAGAGCCATTGAATTTTGATTTTTGCTTGATTTCACACATCCAATATGTTATACTTTCCAAAGATTTCACGACGAGTGGAAAGGTCTTTATCTGATTTATGAAAGGGGGAAATAATTTAGTGTTTGTAAAAAAGGGTTGTGTTGTACTGGTCTTGGTGTTTTTATTCTTCTGTTTATCTGTTGCAACGGCAGGAGCTGTGGAATACTATCCCACGGATGTGGGGAATATCTGGGTGTTGGAGACTGCGGAGGGAGTTGAACGAGTCACTTATACGATTGAAGCTTCCGAAGAACGTATCGACGGTAAAGAGATCGCACACTTCAAAAGAACAGCAGAAACGGTGGGTGCAGACGAAACTACGGGTGAAGTGTACTTTGTGCATTTTGATGAGGACGGCGTAAAATTGTATAAAGTTGTTGCGGAACTCGGTTCATTTGTCGGCACAGCGACGGCTATATTATCGCCGCCTGGTCTGTTTCTTCCGGCATCGTTAGCACTCGGGGATTCGTGGGAATTCATGTTGGAAACAGAGGTTATACTCACGGGGCCTCTCTCAATCTCGTATGCTTATGAAGTCATCGCGGTAGAAGATGTGGTAACACCGGCGGGGATATTTGAGAACTGTCTTAAAGTTCAGATTAATTCAAGAACCGTCTCTACGTTGTCGGTAGGTCGGGCTACTTCCTACCAGTGGCTGGCACCGAATATTGGGATTGTTAGGGTTGAGACGGATCAGGAGCGTGTTTTTAATTTGTTACGTTCTAACTTGGTTTCAATGCATTCCGCTTATGATGTAACGGGGGATGGCGTTATCAATATATTAGACCTTGTTTTTGTCGCGGCTCGTCTTGGGGATGTGGATACGGATGCGGATGTGAATGCGGACGGAGTGGTTAATATTTTGGATTTGACGCGCATTGCGCAGAATTTAAGCGATTAATTCTAATACTATTGCAGAACACAAACTAACAGTTTGTGCTACAACTCATCCTTTACACAGCGGAACACGCTGGAATAATGCTGGGGTCCCCCATCCCAATATGAGACCTGCAGGAACGGTCCATTATCGATCCAACAACTGCCCCTTAGAACACGATTTTTCTGCTTGATGATTTTGAAATTATTGATGACTTTCTCGCGCATGCCTCTCTTTGAATAATCTCCAAGGCATCCATCATTTGATCTTGAGTTGGCTCCACATTGCGGTTAATTTGACCTGTGGGGTGACGGTGAATCCGGAGATAGTGAAGGAATCCGCCCACGCTTCGCCTATCCACTCGTTTGCTATATTTATGCCTTCCATAACAAATCCGAGTATCTCAATTTTATCAAAGTTCGCGTCTCGGAATGCAGTGCGGAATTCGCCGTCCGCGAACAACGCGAAGTGTCCTGAATTAAAGTATAATTCCATCTGCGTTAGGGCATCAGTCTCCCATCGGATGCGCGGTTCTCTGGATAGCCGGAACCGGAAGGGGTGGCTGCTGCCTTTGCCATCAAATCGGCGGGCTCTGATTTCGTCTGGGAAAAATACATAGAAGAACGGGTCGTCTCCTGGGGTGTCGGGGAAGGTTCGTCCGACACAAAAACCGAAACGGGTTTTGTCGCCGCCGAAATCGGTGATTTTGATGATGAAGTCTCTATAGGGTGGCGGTATCGCGATGAATTGGTAGAGTTCGTAGTCTATCTGCCAGTCACGGTTTACCTCCACGCGTAGCGAGCCGTCGCTCACTTTCCAGATAGAGTGCTTGCCGACGGCATCCCACGCGTCTGGATTTTCGGTATCAAAATCGTCGTGCCAGGTTTCAGCGGATGTAGAGATGGTGCAGCTGATAAATGTATACAAAAATATGGAGAGAGTCAAGATTTTATGTGGCATAGAAGTATATAGCGAATGCACAGGCTAACAGCCTATGCTACAATGCAGCCAATTAATTGATTTTTATACAGTCGTACCAGCGTTGCGTTTTCTTTCCTCTTCGACTTAAGACACCCGGCGCGCGTTCGATGGGTGGTCCAAAGTCTCCGTCGTTCTGTTTTAAGACATCCCAATCCGGCGGGAACCATGTTCTGAGGGTTTTACAGTTTACTTCAAGCGATTCACCTTGCCATCCGCCGATTTTGTAATACATCGGACAGACCCATCGTTCTGCGCCGCGTGCGTAGCGTCGCCACCCTATGACGAAGGCTTGCGCACGGATAATGTCGCCATCTCGCCAGTGTCGCTCGACTCCGCTCCATGGATAGCCTGTCGTGCCACCGCCTGCGCTAATCTCGCTCCACCCGAGATCGTCGCGGAGTGTAATATAAGAGTAGTTTGTGCCCCAGGGGGTATCGTCTGTGGCGAAACGCCACTGCTGTCCACGGTACCAGTGGAGCGCGCCTCGGATGCTTGAACGGGAGACGGATGCATTTTCTATTGTCTCCACAATGTCGAACCGGCCGCTATTGTTGTAAGGGTTATGGACTCCGGCACAGAGGGTCAGGGAGTTGAGTTCGGGTCCGAACCACTGTCCGTTCACGCCGGGGGTTCTGTAATAGGCTCCTGAACTTGCAGGGTTCGCGCGCTCACCCGGATTCAATCTGGCACCGGCGTAACTACTCCAAAACGCGATGCCGAGAACGATCACGAGTAAAATTGCGTCAAAAATGATATCCAGATTTTTTTTAAGCATTATGTCATAGTTATCAGTTGTCGGTTATCAGTTGTCAGAGGAATAACCATTACCGATCAGCATCGGTTTTTAAGTGTGCCCATGTTGTTGATAGTTTTCGCTTCGGTGAGACGGCAAGTCCATCAATCGCGAAGTTTTCTACCCAAGCGTTACCGACGTTAACGTCCTCTGTTATGTATGCTGCTAATACGAAAGCGATGCTATCAATTTGATCGAAGTTTGCGTCCGTGAAGTCGATACGGGATTCGCCATCCGCGGAGAGTTGGAACCTGCCATCTTTGAAACGTAACACCATCTCTTGGAGTTCTGGTGTGCTCCAACGTTGTCCGGGATCGATGAACAGGTTGCCGTCTCTTGAGGGTTGCATGTCGTTTGTGAAGAAGAGGTAGTACCCGTATTCATCTTCTATTTCCGGGAGCGTGCTTTCAAAGTACTTTGCAAGTGCAATACCGAACTTGGCACGCGATACGCCGACGTTTTCAAGGGTGATCGTAAAGTCGTTGTATGGCCCGGGGAAGGTGATGAATTGATAACGTTCAAATATCGCTCGCCACCCCTCTCGTGCCCGAATTTCTGCCTTTAGAAATCCGGTTTCAACTGTCCAGACAGAATCTTCGCCTTTGTGTTGCCAGTCTTCTTCCGATTCGCGTTCAAAAGGGTCCTCCCAGAAAGCAGCATCCGCGCCTTCCACCGAAATGAGGAATGCATAAATAATAAGGACTGCGTTCAGGAGGTGTGCAATGTTTTTCATACAGTTATTTTTCTGGTAAAGCCCGTAGTTATCTCGACAGTGGTGGGGTTCCAAACCTTGAAGAAATCCACAGAAACACCCAAGCAAAAACCCTGCATTCGGATATAGCGAACCTCACCCCTACTTTGTAAAGGGTGTACCGTCTTGTTTTCCGAGATAGATGCGATATGTGGTACTTGCAGTTGGCACTTCAACCTGCTTGTGGACAAGTCTCCGTTGGTAACGCCCTGTGGCACCTTCAGGGACGGCGTGGACAGCCCGGATATGGAGTTGGTAGCGCGCATCCGTAAGATTGCTGAATTCAAAGTTGCCGTGTGTGTCGGTTTCTACCTCGAACCGATCCAACGTCATTGACATATCATGCGGATACAGCTCCCACGGATACCACGAACGCAAAACAATTGCATTTGGAACAGGTTCGCCGGTATCTGCCCAGCGTACGTGTCCGCGCAACGTTGTTGTGGGGCGGTCTGCTAAAACGTGGATACCTTCTGGATTTGCCGAAGCATCTGCATCAACGCCGGTCGCTGATATGCCATCTCCAACGATATAGAGTGCGTATTTCCCCGCAAACAATCCATCAATTGTGAAAGCAGATTCTGTCGCAGAAAAGTATCTCAACAAAATCGGTTTATGCAACGCCAACGGATTTAGGCTCGGCTCCATGTCCGCATCTGCACGGAAGACCTTGACGGCGTATTCTGCATCCGATGGGAGCCCTTGCGGCAAACTAACACGGCCTTCAACGGTTGCCCCCTTTTCAAGTTGGATGCTTGATGGCATCCTTCCGATATCCACGTTTTCATAGACTCTGGAAAAGTAGCCGCTTTTACTCACCTCAATCGAGAGAAACTGGGATTCGGTTTCTAATACGTGTATCTGAAAATTGCCGGTCTCGTCCGTTTGCGTTGAGGTGAGAAGTGCACCATGTGCTTGTGGCGTTTCCGGATGACGCGTTGCGTAAATCTCTGCCTCCGCTATTGGGCGTTCTTGTGTATTAACAACCTTTCCGCGTAATGTTTGTAGTTGCGATAAATGGACAGAAATCTGATCCTGCTTTTGGGGGTCAACAGACGTTACATAGACTATAATAACATCGCCGCGAGAAATTGTCAAGGTATACGCGATGGGATAGAGATCGGTAAATTGGAATTTACCTTCGGTGTCGGTCTTTGCTGCGTGTTCGATGGGTGCGGCGGCCCGAAAGAAGTCCGCTGGGACGTTGTGCATCTTTAGGTTCACGATAAAACCCGTGAGATTTTTGGCACCCGAGACGGTGCCTCGGAGGGATAAGGTGCGCTTTAATTCGATCTTCCCTAAATCGTACTGACTTTTTCTGGGGATCATCTCGTATCGCAAGAGTTTTGACTGATACTGTGGATGGATTACCATCAGCGAGAAGGCATAATAGGTCTGTGGTTCGTTAGGGATCGTTAGTGCAAAGGTGCCGTCTTTGCCTGTCGCTGTGGCGTGCTCAAATTCGCGATCAGGGTAGACGTGTGCGGTTTTTTCGAGTGCAGTGCGGACAAGCGCATCGGGGATCGGGTGTCCATCTTTGGTATCTATGAAAGTGCCGCGGATGGATGCGGTATTCGATGTTTCGCAGATACCGGTGGCGGCAGCGAAAAAAAATAATAGGAAAACCAAACGGATAATGTGCATATCGTGTGCTCTGTTAGGAAGTTTATAAGATTATAGCATAAAATGAGAAAGAATGCAGTAATTAGCGATCAGCTGTCAGCCATCAGTGAATGTTCTCCTTTTTAATGTAACCTTTTTGGAGGTTTCGCATTCTTAACTTACGATGATTTTCAGATTTAAGCACAGCGAACCGAAACCAAAGGGTTGTGAATGAACGTGAATTTGATAAATAGTTGAGTTACTCTACAAAACGTGCACAGGCTAAC
>RKRO01000224.1 GCA_007571355.1 Candidatus Poribacteria bacterium
CCTTTGTCACTTACCCTCATTTTTTCAGGAACGTTTTTCTGTGAGGTGTTTGGTGAAAGAAAAGCGGTAAAATCAGGTGGTTTACGGAAGGATACAACATCGTCTTTGATCATCGGGAAGAGCCAGAACCACAGGTAGAGACCGAAACGATAGAAGGTTTGACAATTCGGAGTTATGTCATTCCTGTGATGCAAGAACCCCCTTCAAAGGTTCCAAATACTACTGAAACGCAATAAAAGAAGCACTTCAATTAATACCGTGTTCCTCGCAATAGTCACGGATAATTGGCAAAAAATCGCCTGCGTATTTTTCCATTTTCCTGAGACTAATACCACGAATCTGCACGAATGCCTCTTTGGTTCGCGGAAAAGAGGTTGCCATTTCCCGTAACGTCTTGTCGTGGAAGACAACAAACGCCGAAACGCCTTCTTCATTCGCCACCGTTTTGCGCTTATTACGAAGTCGATCGAAAAGTTCCGGCACGTATGCGGTTGGTTCTTCGGGTGCTCGTTGATGAGTGTTCACCGCTTCCATTGCTCTTTCCACCGAAGCATATTCAGAGGACACTTGGGATGTGAGAATATCTACCGATTCCACCGAAAATCCCCAAAATTCATCTTCGCTATTGAGTACGTCCCAACCTTTCTGAGTTACACGGAGGCTGCTGTGCTGGGCATCTCGCTCAAGGAGGTTGTGCTGGAGGAATTGATAAGACAAATATCGCCACTGCTTCTTATTATATCTTATGCCAATGCCATAAGTGGAGAGTCTATCGTGTCTATTATCAAGAATTCTTCTCCGTCTTGATCCGAGTAGAACATCAATGATGTATGCTTCCCCGAATAGTTCTCCTGTCCGGAGGACACAGGAAAGAAATTTTTGCGCGGGCACTGTCAAGTCAATACGCTCTATTTCTGAATTGCGGCAGTTATCACACATCCCACAGTTCTGCTGCTCGTACTGCTCGCCAAAATAAGCCAGCAACACTTTTCGACGACACGCTATTGACGTTGCCCACGAAACCAGTGTTTGCAATCTTTCCAGTCGTCCCTGTCTTTCTGATTGCGCGCCTTGATTGATGAAGTGATTGATGGTGTTAACATCGCCGGAACTAAATAGCAAGAGGCATTCGGCTCGAAGGCCATCGCGACCGCTGCGACCGATTTCTTGGTAGTAAGATTCGGGTTCCTTAGGCAAATCGGCGTGTAGAACAAAACGGACGTCCGCCTTATCGATTCCCATACCGAACGCGATTGTGGCGACGATCACTTGGATGTCGCCTATGATAAATGCTTCTTGATTTTGTTTCCGGGTTGCGTTATCAAGGTCTGCGTGATAGGGACGCACTGAGATGCGTCTGGCGGTTAAATTACGGCAGAGCGATTCAACTTGCTTCTTGGTTTGACAATATATAATGCCGGATTCACCGCGATGCCTAGTAAGAAAAGTGATCGTCTGTTCGCGCAATTCAACTTTCGGTTCAACCGCTATGAATAGGTTTTCTCGGTCAAAACTACCTATGAACTCATTTCCGTCGTCAAACTTAAGTAATTTTTTGATGTCGTTTTGAACTCGCGGGGTCGCGGTGGCTGTTAAGGCAACGCAAACAGCGTTTTGGAATCGTTCGCGAATAGAAACTAACTGTCGATATTCCTGCCGAAAGTCGTGTCCCCATTCTGAAATGCAATGTGCTTCATCAATCGCAAGGCAGGCAACATCTGAATCGTCAAGCATAACAAGTATTTCGGGGCGAACGAGCGTTTCAGGCGCAAGGTAAAGCAGCTTGATTTCACCCTGTCTGACCTGTTGCATCGTGGCGACGTATTCTGTATTCCCAACAGTATAGTTGAGAAACGCGGCACGGATACCACGATTTTGGAGTTGCATCACCTGATCCTGCATGAGTGAAATTAGTGGTGAAACAACAACCGTTACACCATCAAACATGAGGGCAGGCAATTGATAACAGAGTGATTTTCCACCACCTGTCGGTAAAACAATCAGGGCATCCTGTCGTTTTAGGATGTGGTTGATGATAGCCTCCTGAAATGGACGGAACTCTTCATGTCCGAAAACGTCTGTGAGGATATCTAAAGGAGTTTGCGTTGAAATTACGGGTGAAGGTTGTTCCCGTTCTCTGGGACGTTCCGATTGCCCCTGTTCTAATTCTTCAAAAAACCAGCCAGAGAGCTGCGCATAATGCCGTTCTTCAGCATCAGGCTGATCTTCTGGCCTCCACCGATGTGCCAGGGACAAACGCAGGAGCGTGCCTGCTGGAATTGTCTCAAGCGGTTCTTGGAAACCAACAAAGGTGAGCGTGCATCCGCCATTTTCGGTGGGGTAGCGATATCGTATTCGCCTTCCTTCCGTGTCACGGGTAAGTGGTTGATCTGACCTCCAAAACATGGTACTGTAAGCGAGAGTATCACCGTCTACAGCGATGTAGAGTGAACCACTACCTGTACTTTTCAATAAACCTTCATAGAGTTCACGCGGATGTCCTGTTTTTGGCGGCATCAAGAGTTCAATAGCACTCACCAAACTTTTTGTATCTTTTGTTACATAGAGACGGTGCTTTTCACGAACGATAATATTTTCGTTATGCGGTGGAATAAGGGCAGTTTCTGGGACGGGTTCGGCGGTTATTTCCCAAATATCGCCAACGTTATATTCATTGTTCGCGCCGTCGTGTGGGTCAGCGTCATACGGAATGAGCCGCACGCTTTCTCCATTCTCTGTAATCGCGCCGATGCACGCGCCACTTCCCATACGGGTTTTCGCAACAATTAAAACTCTCACGGTAAAATGTTTTCAACCTCCAGATTGAATGTTTTCGCCAGTTTATCCGCTACCAAAGAGCGGTGGCACGCCTCCGGTGCCGTTTCCACACAAAAGAGGGCTACAACTTGTGCGTCCAGTTCCAGTTCATCAAGCAGGCTTTGCGAATCAAACGCATCAAGACATTCAGTGTGGTAGGCTTCAATAAACGCTTCTCCAAGTTCAGTCCGTTTGCGTTTGGCTGTTTTCGTCGCTTTATCTGCTGCTGCCTGTTTGTCGCGAACAGTTTGCGTCGGACCGAGATCTTTACGATAGATATATCGGATACCGAGTTCTGCAAGCCGTGCTTGCAGTCGTTGACTATTGGCGAATGCGTAGGTACTACCGCGGACACCGCGTCGACTTCGAATATCGCAGAACGTATCAACATTTGCTTTACGCAATGCCTCAAAAAAACTGGATTCGTCAAACCCGTACACGCCGATAGTGATAATTTTAATTTGCATAATAAATTCACTTAGCGGTACTTCTTCCGCGAGTAGAATGTGTGTTCCTCAAACATCGACAATTGACCACCTGTCAACCGATGAATCACTTTTTCTTGTGTCAATTGCTCACCATTTTCATCGATGTGAATCACAGGGATGTCTCGTGTAGTGAGTGTTGCACCGATCAGTTTGCATCGGTGACACGCTTCCGGTTTCCCTTCACTGCACATCAGCACAACACGTTGTTGCTGCATAAAAGCGGTATGAAGACGTTGGATCCCCCGCTGATAGAATTCCGCAGCGTTGATTTTTTCGTAGTTAACCTTTCCGTTAATGTAACACGCTTCATCGTCAGGCCTACCACCGAGCGTGTCCCCCATGAACACATACCGGATACTGTGTTGTGCCAATTCGTTTGCTAAAGGTGCCTTGGAGAATTCAGGCTTGTAGCGGGAATAGGGTGCCGAACGGACATCAATAAGATAGGCAATCTTATGCTGGTGTAACACTTCAATAAATTCTGCTATCGATCGACTTCCATAGCCAATCGTGTAAATTGGAATAGGGATAGGTGATTTTTCCATAATAGCTAAATCATACCACACAATCCTGCCAAAAAGCAACTAAATTCTGTTCTATCTGTCTCCTCCTTTGCTGGCGAGGTTTCCAACCTCCTCTACTAACAACTATTAAAATATTCTTGCCACGTCTATATAAAGTTTGCTATATTAACTGACACAAAAAATAGGTTGTAAAAATATAGTTTTCCGCGAATCCATACCTACGCATGAAAAACGACAGTGTTAGAATGATCCGTGAAAATATGGAAAATATCCCACAATTCCCTATTCCAAAGGGTTTTGCTATCCGCAATTACCGTCCGGATGAAGGGCATATCTGGACGCGGATTCAGAGAGCAGCGGAACCCTACATCGACATTGACGACGGACTATTTATCCGCGAATTCAAACGCGATTTTCCGGCAATGGCGGATCGGAGTTTTTCCCTTACCACGGATACAGGTGCAGAGATCGGGACAATCACAGCGTGGTGGCAACCCGATATAGATGGCAAAACTTGGGGACAAATCCACTGGGTAGCAGTTCACCCGGACTATCAAGGACGAGGACTTTCCAAGCCCATGATGTCCGTAGTGATGACGCGCCTCAAAAAGTCCCATAAGTGGTGTTTCCTTGATACATCAACAGGACGCATTCCTGCAATCAAGGTCTATCTCGATTTTGGATTCACACCAGACCTTTCACGTAAGAAGAGCCAAGAAGCTTGGACGGAAGTTGCATCTGTCATAAAACACCCGATCTTGAAAAGGTACGATTTTTTTTAGATGAAACACAGATTACGGCTCATATCCTATCTCATCTTAACAGCATTCGGATTCATCTGCCAAGCCTCCGCGCAAGATAGTGAATCTGTACCGGTCACCGGTGTACGCGTCCTGACGTTGGAGGATATAGAGAAAGATGGAGCTTTACTCGTCAATTGGAAATATCACCCTGGCGATGATCAGGAATGGGCAAATCCAGCTTTTGACGATACTGCGTGGGAATCCACCACGAGTCCACAGTGGGTACTAGATGAAATACCGAGAAGGGGTTGGGAAGGTATCGGTTGGTTCAGGCTGCATCTCTCTGTTCCTGATGAACGGCTCTGGCACACGCCGTTGGCACTTCAGGTGATATATCAAGCAGGTGCCTCTGAAATTTATCTTGATGGTGAGTTGATTTATACCTTCGGTAAAGTTGGAAACAGAAAAGAAGAGGAAGAACCTTATTGGGAGCGAAACCCGCAGGTCATTTCGTTTTCGGGTCAAACGGATCATCTCATCGCCGTTCGGTACTCCAACTTCTCTTCCTATCAGTTGACCCCCGTGCTCGGATTCGCGCTGGGGATCGGGCCCTTGAATTCGGGCATTAAAGGCCGGGTCAACATCGTTCGCAGCGGCACTACTTTGCAGATGGTATGGACAGCGATTCTGATTTTCATGATGCTGCAGCACCTGTTGCTATTTTTGTTTTACCCACGTGCACGAAAGAATCTCTATTTCGCGCTTTCAGCGGGGAGTATCGGCGTTTTCGTCTTTCTCATCTTCCAGTTTCTCCTGATAACAACAAGTGTGACAGAAACTTTGTATGTGCTACGGCTGCTTCTGTGTGTGTATGTGCTGATATTTCTGTCAGGGATGTTATTTCTCTACACGATCTTTTACCCGAAGCTGCCCAAGTTGTTTTGGTTCTTTCTTGCTGGTTGGATTCTGATACTCTGCTTTGGCCTACTGAGCCTCAGGGCAGGTTTTCCGCTCTTCGGTAACGTTGTCCTTGCGTTGGCATCCAGTGTCGGATTAGTCTTTGTTTGCTGCCTTCTGTTTGCAAGTTTCACGTTTTTAGAGATGGCACGGGTGATTATCGTCGCTATTTTCAAAAAAAAGGATGGCGCGTGGATTTTTGGGATTGGCTCGCTCACGCCTATTATTCTCCCTGCCTTGTCCGCTTTTTTTCTTTCATATACCGGCTTTGAAAATATTAACAAAAATATAAACATAAATTGGCAATTGAGCACTCTCGCTATCACCCTCGCCCCACTTTTTTCTATGTCAGTGTATCTTGCTCGCGATTTTTCCCGGACCCACCGAAAACTCGAAACGGAGGCACTTGAGCGTCAATTTTTGGAAGTTGAACACACCCGAAAAACAGAAGAATTGGAAGAAGCACGCGAACTTCAGATGTCAATGCTACCGCAAGCCGCACCGCAATTGCCAAACCTTGATGTCGCCTTTGAAATGCGACCCGCGACAGAGGTCGGGGGCGACTATTATGACTACAATCTCACTGGCGACGGACAACTCACTATCGCAATTGGAGACGCAACGGGACACGGTATGAACGCAGGCCTTGTCGTTTCTGCTGTCAAGAGCCTTTTCAAGACATCGCCACCAAGGGCGGGAAATTTGGAAACACTCGAACGGATCTCACAGGGCATTAAGAGCATGAATCTCAAACGGCTTTACATGGCGATGACGCTCGTCACGTTCAATCAGAATAGATTGGAACTTGCAGGAGCAGGCATGCCGCCGGCCCTCTTCTATCGGGCGAGCGTGAATCTTGTTGACGAAATATTTCTTGAAGGCATGCCGTTGGGCGGATTTATCGGAGCCGAGCGACAAGAAACATCATATCAACTCCAGAGCGGCGATACGATCTTGCTCATGAGTGATGGGCTACCGGAGATGTTGAACCCTGAAAACGAGATGTTAGATTATTCAAGAACAAAAGAACTGTTTGAAGAGGTCGCGGATCAACCACCGAAAGCAATTATTGATCATCTTTTCAAAGCGAGCCTATCGTGGGCGGACGGAGAACCGCAAGCAGATGATATAACACTTGTTGTCATTAAGGCGAGGTAACTTGTCACACGTCCAAATCTACAACGAATTATCAACTTCTCTGTCGTTTTAATTTTGACTTTTGGAAGAAATTCGGTATAATCATAATACGCTCGCCTATTTGAGGCAGGGCAGCTGCCAAGCGCGTAGGGGCGAGGTTTCCCCGCCCAGCAGGGACAGACAATGTGCATATTTATCGTAAAGCCTGGAATTATTGAAACACATCAAACCGAAGCGAGGTCCCTCTGATTCCCCCTGCTTGCGGGGTGGGTTTTTGCTGGGGTGTTTCTTCGAGGAGAGTATCTTCATAAAAGTGTCCCATTAATTCTGATATCCACTATAATATTGAAACTTGCTTAAGTTTTCATTTACAAATTACCCTAACAGGGAGGATTTTCATGTCACACAAAACTTTACCTACGTTTATTGTGTTGGTTACACTCGGTATCGTAGGATTGACACTCAATACTCTCGATACTTCATCCGCTGAAAAAGAAAAAGCAGAATCTATTGCTGAAATCTCTACAAAACCCGCAATTATAGCACTCGCTACAACTATGGGAAATTTTCGAGAGGCGTTAAGCAGTGAATTACTTGCCGCTGCATCCTTTCCGCTTGGAGATGTGGAATTCTACTCATGGAGCAATTTCCCAGCCAGCAGGGGCAATCGAGGCGGAATCAGATTTAGTGAATTGTCTGCCGCACAAATGACACTCTTCTACGAAGTACTGAATGCCTTTCTGAGTGATGACGGCTATACGAAAGTCTCTCTCATTACAAAAGACGTTGAAACGCACCTCAACGGTATCAATCCCCGGATGTGGAGTACGGATTACTACCATATTGCCTTATTTGGCAATCCGGAGACAGATGGATCATGGGGGTTTCAGTTGGATGGACATCATTTGGCAATCAACTTTTTAGTACATGGCGATGAGGTATCTATCGTTCCCGCCTTCATCGGTTCTGAACCGGCAACCGTCAATGGTATTGCGGTTCTTGGCGATGAGAGGAAACTCGCCTTTGCCTTGCTGGAGAGTCTTGATGCTTCTCAAAAAGAGAAAACTATTCAAACCGGTAGCCGCGGGATCCAATTGGGGGCCGGACGCGGCGGCACAGATTCCTACCAGAATTACGACTACTCCGATTTTGTGGGGGTCGGTTTGAAGGCTTCAGAGATGAACGATACGCAAAAAGAGAATCTTCGGAACCTAATGAAAACATACGTCTACAACCTTGAAACCAAGTTTGCGGATGTCTGGATGGCAGATGTAGATGCCGGACTTGATGATACCTATTTCGTCTGGATAGGCGGCACGACACCAAACGACGCGGTTTACTATCGCGTTTTCAATCCGGCTGTCTGGATTGAATATAACAATGAAGGCGGTGTTGGGACTGGACGGGGACGTGGAGGCAGAGGCGGACGTGATAGAGGCCCCCGCACTGGTAGAGATGACGGCGGACCTCGTGGCGCGCAAGAGGACGGTTCCCGCGGTGGGAATTTAGATCATATCCATACGATTACCCGCGCTCCCAATGGAAAGGACTATGGCATCTTTGCCTTGAATCACGGGCCCAAGACGCTCTTGGAACACTACGCATTTGAAGACCATCACAGGAT
>RKRO01000393.1 GCA_007571355.1 Candidatus Poribacteria bacterium
TTTTATCTATTATCGAGAAGGGGATATCACAAAATTCGTTGCCCCTGATATTTACGTCGTGTTTGGTGTGGACAAATACCCGCTACGCCGCAGTTTCTACACGTGGGCAGAGGGGGCAGCACCCGTCGCCGTTTTCGAATTTCTCTCTGATTCAACAGCACATCAGGATCGAAATGAAAAAATCGGTGTGTATCTCAATGATATAGGCGTGCAAGAATACTTTACACATCAACCGGAACTGAAAAAGCCCGCAGAATTTCATGGATGGAGACGCAGAGCATCGGGTAACATCGTTGAGATGGTGCCGGATGCACGCGGAGGGTTGTTCAGCGAGGCACTAAATCTTTGGCTTCGGTCGGAGGAACAACAACACAGCCACGTTAGACTTTTACGTCCATACCTCCCTGATGGCACGCCGATTACAACTTCCATGGAAGAGCACCATCTGAGAGTGGCAGCGGAAACACGGACACAGGAATTAGAAGCGGAGTTAGAAAAACTCCGGGCACAAATTGCCAGCCTCCAAAACGAAAAGGTATAACACGCTACCGAAAAAAGAGACGTAATAACTGAAATGAACACACTCTACTTCGGCGATAACCTTGAAGTCATGCGAGAAATGAGCACCGCGCGCATAGATTTAATCTGCACCGACCCGCCGTTCAACTCCGGACGCGACTACAACACCTTCCTTACCGACTCGAAGGCACAATCTAAAGCGTTCACGGATACTTGGACATGGGACGACCCCGCACAAGATGCTCGCGCCGATATAGAAAGACGCGCCCGCACCAGCGACACCTATAAAGCATTGGATACCTGCCTGAAAGGCTACGATCTTGTGTTGCAAAACGCCGTGTCCGGCAACAAAGGTGCAATGCGGGCATACCTCGCCTTTATGGGACCCCGGCTGGCAGAGATGCACCGACTCCTCAAAGACACAGGCAGCATCTACCTCCACTGTGACCCAACTGCAAGTCACTATCTCAAAGGCGTGATGGATGCAATATATGAAGTACAGAATTTTAGGAATGAGATTGTATGGTATTATGACGGTCCACAAAGACCTAGTAAAAAGAATTTTGGCAAGAAACATGATACAATTTTGAGGTATACAAAATCAGAAAATTTTTTTGCTAATCCAGATGGGATTGCTCCAATCGTAAAATTGTCCGGCGACGAATTATCTAAATATAAAAAGACAGAAGACGGCAGATATTATTATGATTTGCCACGGGGAAGCTACACAGATCAATCAATTGAAAGACTTGACAAAGAAGGTCGTATTTTTTGGACGAAGTCTGGGAAACCGAGAGTAATGTACTTTCTACCTCAAGATGAACATGGAAATTTTTGTAGAAAAAAGCAACTTCATGATGTATGGACAGATGTCTATTCATTAGGACAAATAAATACCAAAGAAAAACTCGGTTATCCGACACAGAAACCGCTTACCCTCTACGAACGGATGATAAAAGCCTCCAGCAATGAAGGCGATCTCGTCATGGACCCGTTTGCTGGATGCGGCACAACTATAGACGCAGCGCATACGCTGGGTAGACGTTGGATAGGGATTAACCTCACCATCCTCTCACTCGACCCGATGCGGAGACGACTCGCTGATAGACACGGCTTGGAACCCGCAAGAGACTACGAAATGCGCGGATACCCAACCAACATGCAAGAGGTCCATAAACTCATCCGAGACGAAAGGAAATACCACGACTTCTCTAACTGGGCAGTCACACGCCTCGGACTGCAACCGACAAAATCTGTCGGTGACGGCGGTAAAGATGGCGAAGCACACGTCGGGCATATTACCCTCTGGAATCCAGAGGAAGGACAAACAACGAACACACGCATTTTTGCAGAAGTCAAAAGCGGGAAACCCACAATCTCACAAGTCCGCGCATTCTGCCGGGTTATGGACAAACACAACGCCATCGGGGTCTTTATCACGATTCAACCTGTCAGTGCCAGCATGCGTCAGGAAGCAGTGGATATGGGAACGTTCACGCATAACAACGAAACGTTTCCACGCCTACAATTCTGGCAAATAGACGATGCGTATTTTTCAGATCCGAGTTCACTGCGGAATCTTATCCGTCTACCGCAGCAGTGGCTTGCACCTATGCAGAGAACGGAACGGCATTTCACAGATGCACAGATGAATTTTGATCTGCGCCGGCGTATCGATTGAAAAGAGAAACGCCTTTTGTGAACGCGGTTTTATCCGCGATTCAAACAATAAACAAAATAGGGTAAACAAACAATGCACACCTCAGAATTTCGTCCGCTTGATGTGGAACGTATCCGTAAGGATTTTCCGATCTTCGCGACAGAGCCGCCGCTGGCGTTTCTTGATAATGCAGCGTCAACACAGACCGCACGTCCAGTCGTTGACGCGATGGATGCCTATTACGATACCTATCGTTCCAATATCCATCGTGGTATCTACCGCATCTCGGAACAGGCAACGGAGGAATATGAACGCGCCCGCGAAAGGGTGGCGCGCTTGATTAATGCACCCCGCACGCGCCAAGTCATCTTCACGCGGAACACAACGGAATCCATTAATCTCGTCGCCTATAGTTGGGGCAACCAGAATATTCGGGAGGGTGATGAAATCGTCCTGACCGTTATGGAACACCATAGCAACCTCGTGCCTTGGCAGCTGCTGGCGCAGCGAACAGGTGCGACGCTCCGGTTCCTTGAGATCACCGATGAAGGACTCCTCGATTTCACGCAATTCCGCGACCTTCTTACCGAAAAAACGAAACTGGTTGCCATGGGACACGTCTCTAACGTACTCGGAACCATTAACCCCATACAATCTGTCATTGAGGCTGCGCACGCTGTCGGCGCGAAAGTCGTCGTGGATGCAGCACAATCGGTGCCACACTTTCACGTGGATGTGCAACAACTCGATTGTGATTTCCTTGCATTCTCTGGACATAAAATGTGTGGGCCGACCGGCATCGGTGTGTTATACGGTAAGTTAGAACTGCTTGAAGAGATGCCACCCTTCCTCGGCGGCGGTTCAATGATTCGTGCTGTCGAGCGCGACGTATCAACTTACGCAGACCTCCCGGCGAAATTTGAAGCAGGCACGCCAAGCATCGCCGAAGCCATCGGGCTTGGGCATGCCGCTGACTACATCACACACGCAAATTTAGCGGCAATTCACGTCCATGAACAGGAACTTCTAAAATACGCACATCACCGTTTAAAAGAAATCGAAGGCATTACAATCTACGGACCCTCCGCACCACATCAAAAAGCAGGTGTCATCTCCTTTAATATAGCGGGGATCCACCCGCATGACATTGCAGGCATGCTGGACATGCACGGTGTCGCTATTCGGGCTGGACACCACTGCGCCCAACCGCTCATGAAGCGATTAGACGTTATCGCCACCGCGCGTGCCAGTTTCTATCTTTACAACACAGTTGAAGATGTCGACAGGTTATATGAGGGACTCTGTAGAACACAAAAACTCATGACCCGGAGAAGAAGATGAACATATATCAGGAAGAATTGCTTGACCATTACGAGAATCCCAGCAACTACGGAACGTTGCCGAACCCTGATATTTCACACGAGGAGGATAATCCGCTGTGTGGGGATCAGATTCGCATGGACCTCCTTGTTGAAGACGATAAAATCAAAGAGGTGCGTTTCTGTGGTCACGGTTGTACGATCAGTCTGGCGGCAGCCTCTATGTTAACTGAGGAAATCGAAGGCAAAACCCTTGATGAAGTCAAGCAGCTCACAAAAGACGACATTTTGGAGATGGTCGGCATTCCGCTGGGACCCGTTCGCATCAAGTGTGCGTTATTGGCACTCAAAGTACTCAAAGCCGGTGCCTACGGCATCAACTGCTGGCCCGGCGAAGAAGATGAATAACATCTGAACTTGAAAAAGGAAAATATGCCAGAATTCTATAAAGTTGCGAAAGTGAGTGAAGTACCCCCCGGCACAAAACACTTGGTCGAGGTGGACTTCGTCCCCGTACTACTCTTCAATATTGAGGGTGAGTTCTATGCGATGGAGGACGTTTGCACACACGATGGCGGGCCTTTAGCCGAAGGCTTTCTCAACGGCGATGAAATCGAATGCCCACGGCACGGCGCACGTTTTTGCGTCAAAACCGGAGAACCGCTCTGTATGCCCGCTGTCGAAGCCATCGAATGTTACACCGTCAAAATTGAAGATGACGACATCCTTGTCAGTGTTGACGAATGAACCTATCACCTTATGAGGAGGAAACCCCAATGCTATCCGAAGAAACTGTATTAGAAACCATCAAAGAAAACATTATTGACCCCGAAATCGGCATCAACATCGTCGATATGGGGCTTATCTACGGCGTTGACATCAACGACACCACAGTAGATATTACGATGACCTTAACAAGTCCCGGCTGTCCCGCTGGCGGCCAGATCGTCAACGGCGCGCAGCACGTCACGCAGCAACTCGACGGCGTTGAGGAAGTCAATGTCAATGTCGTCTGGACCCCACGTTGGAACCCGGAAATGATGACTGAAGACGCAAGGGACGAACTTGGTATCTTTTAAAAAGTATGTGAGGCTCTGAGATGGAATACAAAATACCCCTTGTTCTGACACCACAACCTGAGGGAGGGTATACAGTGACTTCTCCACTGTTGCCTGAGTTGGTTACGGAGGGCACTTCGTTAGACGAGTCGTTAGAAAACGCCAAAGACGCTTTTAGAGCAGTCTTAGAACTCTATCAAGAGTTAGGACGTTCATTGCCGGAAAACATCCAGATTTCTGGTGAGGAACGTCTCATGTCGTTAGAAACAGTGGTATCTGTTTCGTGAAATATAGAGAAGTTTCCCGCAAATTAACGAACCTCGGTTGTCAAGAACGAAAGAGAAGAAGTGGCGGATCACATCGGAAATGGTTTAACCCCAATACCGGGCAAGGCACTGTGATACCGGATTGGGGAAGTCGCGACTTGAAATTGGGAACGATTCATGCCGCTGTTCGACAATTAGGAATCAATTGGCAAAATTTCCAAGACGCTTAGAATCGAGGGAGCTGTCGTTAGACAATGAAGTAATGACTACTTTGAGCAAAAGTCCGAAACGCCTTAAAAAGCACGACACCGCCTTTCAGGTAGAGTGGAAAGATGGACACGTCAGTTGGTATCCATACACTTACCTGCGACAAATGTGTCCGTGTGCCGAGTGCGCCATCATCCGGCATAAAGGGCGAGACATCCACTCCCTCTTTGCACCGCAAGGCGATGGAGACGTAACGCTGATTGAGGTCTCGGACGATATCCAACCCCTTGATGTGCAGTTAGTGGGGCGCTACGCGCTCCAATTCAGTTGGAACGATGGACACAACACCGGCATCTATCCGTTTGAAGTCCTACGTGAGATATGTCCGTGTCCAGAATGCGCGCCCCTTGATGAAAAAGTGCCGCTTCAAACTGAGGAAAAAACAAAATGATGCAGAAAGAAATCCCAGAAATTTCACCGCAAGAACTGAAACAGAAACTTGACGGCAACGAGTCAGTACTATTGCTGGATGTCCGTGAACCGCTCGAATACGACGTTGTGCATCTTGAAAACGCGATGTTGATACCGCTCAAGACGTTGCCGCAGCATATAAACGGCATCCCATCAGACCAAGACATTGTTGTTTATTGCCATCATGGACAACGTAGCCTCTATGCCGCCGCCTATCTGCAACAGAATGGGTTTACAGATGTAAAAAACCTCAGCGGCGGGATCGACCAATGGGCAGCCGAAATTGATCCAACGCTACCGAGATACTAAATCGTCCTGAACAGCACGGCGAAAAAGATTGACTTTTGTTTAAAAATGCGGTATGATGTTGTTATCGTAAAGCCCGTAAGGATTGAAATCCATCCCATGAAGCGTTTCCCCTCTGATTCCCCCTGATAAGGGGGGGAGAGGTTTCTTCGAGGAGGGATCTGCGTCCAAGGGTGCATTTATCGTAAAGCCCGTAAGAAATTGAAATCCATCCCATGAAGCGTTTCCCCTCTGATTCCCCCTGATAAGGGGGGGAGGGGGGTTGTCTTCGGACACTTTCACCCCGTAGGGGTGCTATATCTCTAAACAAGCGGCAGCTTGGATTATCCTAAGGAAAAATGTATGGCATCTCTTCCAGCACGAACCCTCTTCACCGCTGAGGAATACATCACCCAAGAACGAAAGGCACTGCACAAAAGTGAATACCTCGACGGTCAGATATTTGCAATGTCTGGGGCGAGTCGCGCCCATAGCCTTATCACAGGAGACATATTCAATACACTTTACAACCAATTAGTCGGATCAGATTGTGAAGTCCATTCCAGTGATATGCGCGTGCGGCCGATTCCAATAGCCTACTTCTATCCAGATGTCGTTGTCGCATGCGGCGAACCTCGCTTTGAAGATGATGTTTTGGACACACTTCTGAACCCGATTGTTATCGTAGAGGTGCTTTCACCCTCCACTGCAGCCTATGACCGAGGCGAGAAATTTTCGCACTATAGACAACTTACATCGTTGCGAGACTACATCCTTGTTTCACAACACAAGGTCTGCGTTGAACATCATTGGCTGCGAGATCGACAATGGGAACATACCGAATTTCTGGCACTGGACGATGGCCTGTCACTCACTTCAATCGGATGCAATATATCCTTGCATGACATCTATAGGCGCGTTAATGTTGCTGTTTAAAAGGAGCACACCCGTGATTGTTGAATTTGAAAACCGATCTGGCGAAATGGAACAAGCCGATATGGAAATTGACGAACCCTGTCCGATCTGCTGCGGCATGCTTTTCCCCATTGTGGAATCGAAACCAGAGAGTGGGTACCGTTGCAGCAGCTGCGGACTCGTCTTTTTACCCGTAGAAGAAGAGTATTAACGTAAAGCCTATACTTATTGAGACACATCAAACCGAAACGATGCTCGTCTGATCTGATTCCCCCCCCCGCAAGCAGGAGGGGTAGGGGGGTATCTGCGTCCAAGTGCCCATTTCTTTTCAGATGTTACGATAAGAAAGGCGCGGCAAGTACAAAACTCACTGGATTCCTCCGCAAGGTAACATTAAAAATCTCGGAAATTTGGTACCTCTATCGGTTCACCCCCATTCGCAATGGATTGCTCCGAAACCAACCCCGGCACCGTGAAATCCATCGCCGTGTAGACATCAATCGGTGGTACCGTATCCGTGAGGATACTATCAACAAAATCCCGCACCTTGAAATACTCACCGAGGTCACCGGCGTTTTCTGCTTCAACTGGCGGATTTTTCCACCGTTCCGGGAGACAGTCCTCAAATTGAGAGAGTGGTCGCCACTGTTCACTTATCCCAAACTCACGCAACCAAATCTTCGGTGCCGCACCAAGTCCGCGCGAACTCTCATAACACCCCGCTGTTCCTTGCAAACTGAAATAGGAATTCGCCGGACGGTTCGACAGCATATCAATCCGAATCTTGATTAACCCACCACAATCCGTTTTACACAGCATCATCACGGTGTCTTCCATCGCGTGTTCAGGATCAGTGTGAACACCAGTACCGAGACAACAGACACTCACAACACGACTGCCGAACCACTGAAGCACCGGACCGAGACTATGCGTCGCATAGTTGCACCGATTGATACCGACCTGCCAGTAGTAGCGCCACGTCGGGTTACCACCAGCATCGTGATGGAGCGACTTGACGTTGTGGAGGTATTCGCCTTCCCCGAAATAGACATCCCCGAACATACCAGATTCTACCATATTGCGAATCAGCACATTCGCCTTAGAATAACACGTATTTTCAGCCATCGTATATTTGGCAGACGATTTTCGAACCGCCCGAACCAAATCATAGCACTCCTCCAACTTGACAGCAGCCGTCACTTCACTGATGACATGTTTCCCCGCTGCTAATGCTTCAATCGCCTGTGGGACGTGGAGGTTTTCAGGCGTGGCAAGCACTACGATATCCACTGCATCCAGCATCGCTTGATAATCCGTAAACTGCTGCCGGACACCAAACCGTTCAGTGACGCTTTGGAGCGTCTCTTTGTTGATGTCGCAAAACGCCGTTACCTCGGTTTCTGCGATCGCTTTAAAAGGTGCAACATAGGAACTCCCCCGATGGGCACCAACAATTCCGACTTTCAATTGATTCGCCATTTTATCTGTCCGCTCCTTTCGGTGAAATTTCAGATTTCCGAAACTCATTTTAACGCGAGTTGCC
>RKRO01000563.1 GCA_007571355.1 Candidatus Poribacteria bacterium
CGCAAAGGCACATAATTGGCGAAGGTATTGAATTTATGATTCAGATTCTAATTTCTTTTCCAGACGTTCAATGTAGCGGAATGTCGTAGAGAAAATCATATCCAGTGTGGCGATGTCCCTTGATTCTAATGGGGCACGTGAGAAGACGCGCCGCAACGATTTCAGATACGTCTCCCATTCACGGTTATATGGCGACATACCGATCTTATCTAACAGACGCGTCACACGACCATAGAACGCTTCCAAGGCGTTCACTTCGGCATAGTCAATCTCGGATAGCGGGTACTCGTCGAGACTTGCAACGAAAACCTCATACGCAAAGATCTGAACGGCTTGTGCAAGATTTAAGGATGGGTTTTTGGTCGCCATCGGCACGCTTGCTGTCAATTGACAGAGACTTATCTGATCGGTAGACAAACCGAAATCTTCACGTCCGAATAGCAGTGCGACCCGTTTATCTTGTGAGATTGTGGCGATAGTCTGCGCGGCATCCCTTGCAGGTACCGGCTGCGGCAGCCGGACATCACGCCGGCGATGTGTCGTCCCTACCAGATATTGGATACCCTCAAGTGCGTCTTTCAATTCTGGTACAACGCGGCAGTTTTCGAGAATATCCTTCGCACCGTGTGCCATATACCACGCCGCATCTACAGCTTGGAATGGAGTAGGATTAACCAGATAGAGTTCTGACAGCCCCATCCCCTTCACAACTCTGGCGACAGAGCCGATGTTTCCCGGCTCGCGCGGCTCAAAAAGGATAACTCGGATGTTGACAAGATTGTCCGGCACGGAAACGGGAATTGCACGGAAATTCCCGGTCGGCTGAATCGGTTTTTTCTGCGTTTTTGTTGACATATCAATAGAGTATCTGAAATGTTTCAAATTGTCAATAGAAATGTGGTAGCGGTTGGGTAACCCAATCCCTACGGAGCCCCTGCGCCATGTCCACCCTCAAGGGCGTGTATGGTGCCGTGCAGATAGCAATCCAGAGGGATACCGTCTGCGAAGCTGCCCGTGACAACTACGTGAAACTGCATTGTGGGTGTCAGGGTTGGAATCTTGAGGAAAACGGTTTTGCCATCCGCAGAGAGCGTTACAGATTGGACAGCGTGGCTATCCCTACCCTCTTCGCCGGAACGCTTAAGTTGTGGCGAACCGTAGTATTCAGTCCAGCGATACTCCCAACTTTGCACCCGCCAGTTCTCTGGGTCTTGGACAGACTCCGGCGCAAGGGGTACGTGGAAGTTGACAATTAAACCGCCGTTGACAGCCCGGAACGACTTAGGGGTTCGGAGAGGGGCACCGGTCATGCGGACCCGGTAGAAACCGGTATCTTCTCGTTTGTCAGACGACCAACCGAATAGACCGACGAGATAGAGGTCTCCACTGGTCCGATGGAATCGTCCGCGCATCAGTCCGGTAGGCAGCTCTACGCCGAGCTCGGTCAGTGCACCTTGCACAGTTGTCTCTGTTTGGTGCTGAAGGACAGCATATACTTTTCCAGTGCCGTAACTCAGCGAAAGCAACGAATCGCTCATTTCCCCCCAAGTACCAGTGGGAATCCAAATCGGTGCTGCCGGGGATCGGTCAACGAACGGAGCGATCCAGCAGAGGGGCGGCTCATAGCTGTCTGGTGGTTCGCCGGCTGGGTACCAGCCCCAGCGGTTACCGTAGAATTTGTCATGGACAGTGATACGGTTCAGGCGGTTGGCAGGCATCCAGTAACCTTCCTGATCTGTCCCGTAGAATGTGGGACCGGGGCCAATCCCAAGCCCGTTTGATGCACGAAATCCGTAAGCGATCACAGTAGACTGTGCCCCATCCGGCGACACTCGGATGAGTGTGCCGTGGTGCGGGTGTTGAGCAGGCAGTGCATGACGGGCAGATTTCATGTAGTAGAAATTTCCGGCTGCATCAGTCTGCAGGTCCATAACCTGTTCGTGGAAGTGTTCACTGTTGTAGGTGTCATTGTTAAAATTCTCGTAGAAGTCGGTTTCACCGTCTGCGTTGAGATCGACGAGTCGGGTGATCTGATCGCGTCCGACGACGTAAATCTGCCCCCCGACGATTTTAAGTCCGAGCGGTTGGTTCAGCCCAGTCGCAATACGTTGCCAAACGAGCGTGTCCAGAGTATCATTGAGTCCAGTGACTGTCCAGACATCACCGTTCCATGTGGAAAGCGCGGCACGATCACCGTCTGGAAAGAAGTCTAACCCACCGAAGCGTAGCCATGAAGCCCACGGATTTTGTGCGGGCCAATTTATCCGGTCAATCGCGAAGGGTTGACCGGGGTCAAGCCCACCGTTTGCTGCGAACCGAGCAAAATCTGAGAGTTTCGATTCGTTACCTTCCCATATTAGCACGGAAGCAGTTGTGTCTTCAAGCCCGTGAAGGGAAACACGCTCGGAGTCAACGCGCCATTTGGCACCGGCAACCGGTTCGAGCAGGGATGCAGCAATCAGGGGCGGTTCTTGGAATCGTTGGTAGAGCGTGGACATCTCGTCGGGTGAAAGGGCGCGGTTGTATAGCTGCAGGTCATCCATCTGTCCTTCAAACCATGGCGACTCTTCTGGAAAATCCGCTGCGGTGAACCCGAGTCGCCAAACGTCATCTTCCAATGCCGCTTCTGGCTTAAGCACACCTTCGGCAGCGATCTCACCATCCAAAAACAGCGTCACTGCCCCCGTTTGATGGCGCCATGTCAATCCGACATGATGCCAAACGCCGTCAGTGACAGATTCCGCACCGCCTGCAGTCATAACACCGATCCAACCGACATCAAACGTCAAATGCCCATCCCGGATAAAAAAGGTTTTACCGTTGGGCACCCATTCTGGTTCCTCAGGGGCTTCAGAGAAGATTGAACCGTCGGTCTCGGTGGAAATCCACGCAGCGAAAGTTAGGTCGGTGGTGTCGAAGTCGAGAGCGATACTTTCGTCAAAACGGGCTTCTGCTTCGCCATCAAACGCAAGAGAATTGCCCCGCCGTCCCTCTTCCCAGCGAACCCCATCAAGCCTAATTGCTGCCTTCCCCGGTGGCGCACTTACGGTCTGTGAACCGTTGCCCTCGTCGAAACGCCAGTGTCCGACCAAAGCAGAATCGTCCTTCTGTTCATACTGTGCGACTTTGGTGATGGGTCGTAGGACAGCTATAGATTGATCTGCACCGCCGACACCATCAAGGATAGGTGACAGGTTAGCTATCGAAAGCACTGTTGGCAGGTAGCCATCTCTTTCCAAGTGCCAAGTCGTTGTCTCGGCGTTGATTTTCAATGTTTCCACCTTGAGCGGCTGCTGTATATCAATATCCCCTGTCGTGACGAGTTTTTCTGACCAACGTTGGGGACCGCCTTGTATCAGCTGCGTCAGATCCTCCACAGGATGCGAATCTTCGACGAATTGTGTCCACACATCCAACGCGAGTGTGTCATGGATCGCCGGAGCAATCAGAACTTTGGCGGAGATTGCTTGTTCAGATGGCGGAAACCGAACGCGGAGCTCGTCCTTGACCATTTCCCACTGTGTGCCTTCCGGTGCGTCAATCAAAGTCGCGAGTAGACTGCCTGGCGCCCCAGGAGTTGTCCCTTGCGGACAGAGGGCAACCGCGGGGCCACGTGGAAACTCGCGTAAAGGTGATGCCGCCGCGTCACGGATCGTTGCAATACGGACAAGCGCACTCGATGTAGATGGACCGAGATGGAACGTACGAGCAAAAGCGAACCCTTTTTCCGTGCTTTCAAGCGACGGGGTTTCCAACACCTTGCGCGTGCCGACTGTATACGACAAAATAACCCGGTTCCCGTGAAGATATAAGCCTTCCCAACGCGCCCAATCCTTGGGTAAGGGACCAAAAGGAACAGAGCGTGTATCCTCAAAGCTGCCAGCCTTCGCCCAACCGGGCTCCACCGGGTTTTCCCACAGAAGTTTGCCCTCAATTGATGGAAAACGCTGATGCCAACCGTTATAGGCAACATCGACGAAGTCAATCAACCCATCTGTCCAACCCGCGGCGTAGCGCAACAAGTCTGTGTCAAACACCACCGCACCCCCCGCGAGATCCGGGGTCAGCGGAATAACAACGCCTTTGTAGGTCAGGTTATTCGCATTCGCAGCAACAGCAGTAGAAAGATAGGGACCATAGTCCATATCCCGCCACGGCTGTCCGGTTTTAACACGCCAGCCCGGCGGATAGCGGCGCGGGGCCTCGCGGTCAAGGCACCAGTAGACACCGTTAACGACGAGACGACGAAAATCGCTCACGCTGAAGTCCTCTGGGTGCCCCATTGTCGTTGTAAACACACGGCCACCCCCGGAGTGCGTGTGCGTCCATGCAATCGGATTGACCGTCTCTGCACCGCCACGCTCCCCTTCGGGAAATATTGGGCGACCCCGCACTAAGACCTGCGCATCTTTCGGCGGATAGTCGGGACGCACATGGTAAGTCCAGGAACGGACGTGAAACGCTGGACCCACACCTGTAAGGATCGGATGATCGCCAACGATTGTCGCATCGGTGCTTGCCTCGTGTCCGTAGTGATAAATCCACGGAGCACCGAGATCGCGAGCACCGAAATCATTCCACCCCATCGCACGCGGATCTTCCGCTTCATAGGCAAAGGCGTGCGTCGTTGTACGGAAAGCAACGATGGGACCGCCTCCATCAATGTATTTTTGTAACAATGCAAGTTGGTCATCCGGGAGTTGACGAAATCGCAGATACAAAACGAGGAGGTCTGCAGTCTCTAAGGCCTCAAGACCGTTGATGTTGTTCTCCTCGCCCCCCTGAAGCACGTCATCTATGAGAAGTGTCGTGCGGAAGTCGTAGTGATCAGCTAACACCTGAGCCAATGCAGGCATCGTTACTTCAGAACGGTACTCATTTTCGCCTACAACGAAGACAATGTGTGGTTGCGCATGCCCAATGGATATAAATATACAGAGCGCAAGGAGGCATAGTAGATACATTGAAATTCGCTTCGCCCAGGGGGCAGAAGCGTTGAGCAGGGTACTTGAACTTGACATATTTTGTCCTTCACAGATGGATTGTAGTTGCTATGAGGTATACTAAAACTGAGGGTTTTCGTAAAAAATCGGGGTTACAAACCCTTTTACATTACCGAATTAAATTCTGAATCTCCGCTCCAAAAGTATAACAGGTACCGCCAAGGATGTCAATAAAAATTAGATGGATTCAGAGATATTTAATTCTCTGAAAAATTCTCCAAATTTCAAACCGGTTTCGGATAACAAAACCTAAAAAATCTGCCATCCGCAAGAATTCGGGTTACAAATCTCTCCCACAAAAGTGATGGGTGACAACGGGTCACTTGCAATTTACTTCATTTTAGGGTATAATTAAAGAGATTTTAAATCGTGAAAATTGGATAATAGCAAATCAAAGGGGTATCGCTTGCAAGCCGATATTTATGAAAAGCCCTACATGTTCCTTGTTCATCGCGTTCTGGCTTGCAAGTTTATAGAACTTGCTGTTGAGAGAAGCCCTGTAACGGCAAAATATTTACAATAGAGGGATCTATCTAGCTTATGTCAACTAAAGTAGGTATAAATGGTTTTGGTCGGATTGGTCGGAACGCCTTTCGAGCGGCGTTGCAGAACCCAACGTTAGATATAGAATTCGTGGCGATCAACGATTTGACGAACCCGGAGACACTGGCTCATCTTCTACAGTATGACTCTGTCCACGGTATCCTGTCGGATGACATCGCTGCGACAGATAACGGTTTAGTCGTCAACGGCAAAGAGATAAAAGTTCTCGCCGAACGCGACCCCGGCAGTCTACCTTGGGCGGAACTCGGTGCGGATGTCGTTATTGAATCCACCGGTTTCTTTACAGCACGCGAAGATGCTGAGAAGCATCTCACATCCGGCGGCGCGAAAAAAGTGGTTATCTCCGCCCCAGCAAAAGGTGAGGACATCACGATAGTTCTCGGTGTGAACGACGCTACATACGATAAATCAGAACATCATGTCATCTCTAACGCATCATGTACGACGAATTGCCTTGCACCGGTCGCGAAGGTGTTGCACGAAACATTCGGGATTGAGAGCGGATTGATGACCACCGTGCATGCCTATACCGGCGACCAAAGGGTTCACGATTTTCCGCATGCTGATATGCGCCGCGCCCGTGCCGCGACACTCTCTATGATTCCGACGACAACCGGTGCTGCTGTCGCCGTCGGGAAAGTCTTACCCGAATTGAACGGTAAACTTGATGGGTTCGCGATCCGTGTGCCGACACCGAACGTCTCCGTTGTTGACCTTACTGTTGACCTTAAGGAAAAGCCGGATGCTGAAGCGGTTAACGCTGCGTTGAAAGAGGCAGCAGAAGGCAGCTTGGACGGCATCCTCGGTTATTCGGAATTGGATCTCGTCTCATCGGATTTCAACGGGAACAAACTCTCCTCCGTGCTGGACGGTCCCTTCACCAAAGTGATTGAAGATGGGTTGATTAAAGTCCTTTCGTGGTATGATAACGAGTGGGGCTACTCGAACCGTCTCGTTGAACTCGTTGCACGGGTTCTTTAATTTTGCTCTAACGGGCATTGTTAGAATATCTTGCATGAAACCGCCTCAGGAAATCCGCTGTGCGTCGTTGTCGCACGGCCGCTGTATTTGGCTTACTTTCTGCCTTTTTTAATTTTCGAGAAGTTTGCACGTAGCAAATAGGAGAATGTCTAAGCCCGTTCGGATCCACTGTGAACGTAAAATTAACCAGAAACCATCGCGAAACAAAGTGGAGCGATGCCCAGGAACCCATAATTAAAATATGCGAACACCTATTATTGCAGGCAATTGGAAACTGAACAAAACGATTTCGGAAGCGGTCGCGTTCACAACGGCACTAAAGGCATCGGTTGCCGAGGTTAGCGACGTTGAAATTATCGTTGCGCCGCCTTTTACAGCACTCGCCGCGGTCCGTGAGGTAATAGCCGACAGTAACATTCACCTCTCTGCCCAAGATGTCTACTCAGAGGATAGCGGTGCGTTTACCGGTGAAGTCTCTGCACCGATGCTCAAGGATGTCGGATGTGATTACGTCATTATCGGCCACTCGGAGCGTCGACAATACTTCGGGGAGACGAATGAGAGCGTTAATCAGAAGGTGAAAGCGGCGTTAGCACACGAATTGAAACCAATTATCTGCGTCGGTGAACAACTTGAAGAACGGGAATCCGGACAGACAGAAACGGTCATTGAAGACCACGTTACCGGTGGCATTGCGGGTTTATCCGCTGCCGATTTGTTATCTTGTGTTATTGCTTATGAACCTGTTTGGGCGATTGGGACTGGGAAAACCGCTACCCCCGCGCAAGCACAAGAGGTTCACAACTTCATTCGCGGGTTGCTAACGAAAACTTACTCGGCGGAAGTTGCCTCGCAGCTCTGTATTCAATACGGTGGCAGTGTTAAACCAGAGAATGCATCGGAACTGATGACGCAACCGGATGTAGACGGGGCACTTGTTGGCGGTGCGAGTCTTGAGGCGGAATCGTTTGCGCAAATCGTGAAATTTGATCAATAGGAGGGAACATTAAATGGGAATTATCATCGGCTTTGCATTATTCCTCTTTGTGCCTGTCTGCGTTGTTCTGACGCTGATTATTCTATTACAAGACAGTAAAGGGGAAGGGCTTTCATCAAGTGCTTTTGGGGGTGCGGAGATGCAATCTGTGCTCGGAGGCCGTGGTGCCGCGACCTTCCTGAGTAAATTGACAACATGGCTCGCGATCGCTTTCATGGTTATTTCACTTTTCCTAATGCGATTCTACGGTGAAGGGGACGGCACCGGCGCACTCACCCCAATTCAGCAGGAAACGACGCAAGAAAGTCCGACCGAACCTGCTGACACTACAGGCGAAGGAACTGTTGAAACGCCAACAGACGCAGAAAGCACAGATGATCCGCAAGACGCATTAAAGACAGAAATTGACGGCGGCACAACGGATAGCACGGAATAACCACGCTCGCGACTACAAGCACGCAAGAGACCGTTCCTGCAGAAAAGAGTTCTGATATGTCGGACGCGCCTACAACGCTTTCATGGACAGTGCATCCGCTCATTGAGAATTGGCTCAGGTCTGTGCTATTGGGGCTCTTTTTGCTACTCCTCTTATTTATCATCTATGTGGGTTTCCAATTAGTTTATGTTGTTGTCCTGTCTGCTATTTTTCTGATCGGATCGCTCTATAAATATTTTCTGCCGTTTCACCACCAGTTTGAAGCAGATAAGTTTATTATCACAAGTTGCTGCTTCTACAAACTGGAGCGATCTTGGGATACATTTCGCAGTTTTTACACCGATGCGAACGGGGTGCTGCTCAGTCCGTTCGCCCGCCCAACACGCCTTGAAAACTTCCGCGGTGTTTACGTCCGATTTGGCAAACACTCCCCAGAAGAAATCATTAATTTTATTACCAGCAAAATTAAAGACTAAAATTTAGACGATATATTCGACTTCTGCGCGGAAAATCGATTATCACAAGTACACCAGAAAAGGATATTTCTACTCAACCAAGAAGCACACGAAAATAACAAACTACAGATATGGATAACAGGTCGTCATGACTAAATTACCCAAAAGTCCGTTGCGCTATCCGGGGGGTAAATCAAGAGCACTGAAACAAATTCTGCCCTATATTCCCCTGAACATATCGGAATTTCGTGAGCCTTTCGTTGGCGGGGGTTCTGTCTTTTTTGCGATCCGAAACCTTTTTCAAGAACGTATCAATTCTTATTGGATTAACGATCTCAACTACGATCTGTACTGTTTCTGGAAAGAGGTAAGAGACAACGCACCAGACGTAGTTGCCACCCTCAGAGAAATACACACAACTACCACCGATGGACGCGCACTGTTTGAGGAACTGACACGGGCGAAAGATCACCTGAACCTGCACCGAAATGCACTCTGTGAGTTTCAGCGCGCAGTGCGATTCTTCGTACTCAATCGAATTACCTTCTCCGGTACCGTGGATTCCGGTGGATATTCACAAGCCGCCTACGAGCAACGTTTCACAGATTCGTCTATTGAACGCGTCAAAAACATCTCGCCTTACCTGTCAGGAACCAAAATCACGAACCGGGATTATACTGAGGCACTTTGCCAAGACGGCGACAATGTGTTTATCTTTCTTGATCCACCCTATTGGAAAGCGACGGAATCGAAGTTGTACGGTGTGAGAGGCACTCTCCATACCACATTTGATCATGTGCAATTTGCCGAAAATATGCGGAAGTGCGGACACAAATGGTTGATTACCTATGACGATTCGCCCGTTATTCGGGAACTTTTCGCTTTTGCCGAAATTCAGGAATGGACATTGCAATATGGGATGAACAATTATCGGAAAACGAGTGCAGCCAAAGGGAACGAGTTATTCATCAAAAATTACTGATGGCTGTCAACGTCCGTTTTTTTTAATTAATTTTCTGAATCTGGAGGGTTAAATGAATACAGACCACACACAAACAATTGCAACGACAGAACAGTTGAAACCCGCCGTTTGGGACGCGGTTGAGAACCAAATCGTTACGGATATTCACACGCACCTCTTTAGTCCACCGTTCGGTGACTTGCTACTATGGGGGATCGACGAGCTGCTGACGTACCATTATCTCATCGCTGAAGTCTTCCGTAAATCGGACGTTTCGTACGACCAGTTTTGGGCGACGACAAAGACAGAACAAGCAGACCTCATCTGGCAGACGCTTTTCATTCAGAACTCACCAATAAGTGAGGCGTGCCGAGGGGTTGTGACAACGTTAAACGCCTTAGGTTTGGATGTCAGGGCCCGCAACCTACAAGATTATCGCCAATACTTTGCGGATACGACCGTTGAAGCCTTTATTGATACCGTTTTTGAACAGGCGAAAGTCTCTAAAGTGGTAATGACGAATGACCCGTTTGATCCTGCAGAGGCACCCGTATGGGAATCCGGAGATACTGGAGACGCTCGCTTTGAAGCAGCACTTCGGATGGATGTCCTCATCAACACATACCAAGAGACGGGCTATGAACATCTCTGTGGTCTCGGGTACGATGTTGATCCGAACCTATCAACGGAAAAAACCTACAAGGAAGTCCGCCGATTTTTGGAAACGTGGATTCAACGCATGAACCCCAAATACATGGCGGTCTCTCTACCCCCGGATTTCGAGTATCCTCACGAGGGTATCCTGGGGCGGTTGTTTGATAACTGCATACTCCCGATCTCTCGTGAATTCAACGTCCCGTTTGCGCTTATGATCGGCGTGAAACGCGCCGTTAACCCGCAGCTCCAGATGGCAGGCGACGGCACCGGGAAAGCGGATCTGACGAGTCTGGAAACGTTACTCCGTGAAAACCCAGATAATAAGTTCCTTGTGACGCTGCTGTCCCGTGAAAATCAACATGAGTTGTGCGTTATCGGACGCAAATTTAAGAACCTGATGATCTTCGGATGTTGGTGGTTTATGAACAACCCAAGCATTATTGAGGAGATCACACGAGAACGGATTGAGTTGCTTGGTCTAAGCGTGATCCCCCAGCATTCCGATGCCCGAATCTTGGATCAACTCCTCTATAAGTGGAAACATTCACGGCGAATTATCGCGGACGTTCTGGTGGAAAAATACCAAACTTTGCTCGATGTCGGCTGGACGATCACCGCGTCAGAAATCGAACGAGATGTCAACAACCTATTCGGCGGCAACTTTGAACGGTTTCTAAACGGAGACTAAAGCCACCGTGTGCGTTAACATCGGCAGGGAGTATCTTTGCATTTCGGGCAACCTGCTGCGTAGATTTGCGCGGCATCTTCTAAGGAAATACCCAGCAAACTCGCTAATGTGGCGAGCCATGCAAAGACATCTGCGAATTCCTCACGTAGCCGTTCCATGCCTTGCGGGTCTTTGCGGATCTCTTTTGCCAACTCGCCGACCTCTTCAACAAACCATGTGAAGGTAAGGGGCACGCCTCTTTCTGCATCTCGCTCATAATAAATTGCTTCGATTTGCCTCTGAAACGCCTCAATCGTCATTTTTTTTCCTCGCGGTTCGGTTAGGCAGGTTGGTGGTTTTCACGTTCCTCTCCCTGGATCCGCTTTTCACTTCGTTCCAAGCTACGCGTTATTTTATACTTAGTACGGACGCAAATTAAGGAAATATTGGACCTTGCGATGCAAAAAGTGGAAACTTCCGCTTTGATCGCCCGCTGAATCCTGAACAAGTATCCACTGAATTGTGGTGTTAGCCAACGGTTTGAAACGCTTCCCATGCGTCGCCTGCTGCTGCTGCTTGACGTTCCAATTCAGTGCGCCACCCGGCGACTTTTCCGGATTTGATCTGCTGAATATCAAATCCAGCGTATCGATCTTCAAGCGCGTCTCCGAGTTTCTGAGTTTCTGCCCATCGGTCCCATGCTGTCTGCATAAATCCGTACGGTAAAGCATCTCGGACAGCAGGATCAAGTTGCCACGCGCTTCGTGCATCCGCAACCGATGGCTCGCCAGTGAATTCACCTGACCATTTCGACCAACCGATTGACAGGGTGTTGCGCTCACGTTCAGGCACGGTGTGCCCGGTGTGGATATTATTGCCATTGCGGATGAGTGCCTCTCCCGGCTTGAGCCGGATAGCGACCTGACCGGGTAACGGGTCCTTCTTGTTCCAACTCGGTGTATAGGGCACGCCTTGATCCTTCATCGACTGTGGAAGTAGCACGTCATGCTCAAATGGGGTACGCCATCGGTGATGGCTACCAGGGATGAGTTCATGGCATTCGTCGTCTGTGAGTGCTAAAAACATGCTCACGCCGTTCCGCTGGGTAATTCGCTTCTCGTTGCTCGCTTGAATCTCTTTCCAACGGATGCGTTCTACCTCTTCGGAATAATCTTCAGGCGTGTTTCCGCGGATCTCCCGCTGTGAGAAGTATCCAGCTCCGTCTCCCCACCACGTCACGTCTCTGTGCCAACTGGGTCCGTTTTCCTGTTTCCGTGGATTTGCCCACAGTAACATACCACTGAACGTCAAGTCCTCAGCTTGGAGTCCGTGACACCAAGAGGCAACGAAGTCAAGGAAATCCGAAGAACCGTGGAATTCAGCGAAACTCGGTTCACCGAACGCGGGATGGATGAGTCCTCGGATCGCCCACGGTTCATCGTGCGCTGCACGATGAACATAACCTTTTGAGCAATCAATTACGTCGTAGACGTTTTCGGGTGCACACGCCTCGGTAACACGCCGTCCGGCTTCTCTAAGGATAGGGATCCAAGGGTTATCAACAAAATCGTTGATAATAACAAAACCGTGCTCCTTCAGGTGCGCCAATCTTTCAGGTGTAGCCCCCGGTGCCGAAAGTTCGGGTTTGAAATCTGCGAATGCAGTCGCTCGATACGTTTCCTTCGTATGCATTGTCGTTCCTCCGTGTCAGACAGTGATTTTGAATGCGTAAACTATTCTAACACATTTCGCATATTTTCCAAAATTTTAGGATGCAGTACTGGATCGCTTCTATGAAGATACACCCCTCAGCAGTATTTGTCAAGAAAAAAAATAGATTTGACTTTTTCGTCAAAATATGCTATTATCGTTAGAATGGTTTCGAGGGGCACCTGCGTTACCATGAATTCAGAAATAGGAGAGAATGATGCTCACAGAATCAACACCACAAGACCGGTGTTTTGGCTTGAGTGCAGACGAATCGGTGCACTGGAAGGAAAACGGTTATCTTGTTCGCCTGAATGTATTCACCGCCGAAGAGAATGATACGCTCCGTCAAGTTGCTGAAGATGTTGTTAATGGGAAACGTCCGTATCCGTCTTTCAATATCAACCAGAACGCACTGGTCAGAGATGGGAAAATAGAAGAACAAGGCATCTATGCGATGCACAAGATTCATCATCCGAGTTGCTACTGCCCAGAATTTCTTGCACGCGTGCGCGATCCGCGGCTAACGGATCCGCTCGTTGACATCCTCGGCCCGGACATCCTCGGTATCAATAACCTGTTCATCTGGAAGGCACCGAAGATTGGCCTCGGTTTTCCGTGGCATCAGGATAAGTTCTACTTTCGCAATCGGTTTGATACCGAGACGACAGTCGGGACATGGACATCCATTGACGCGGCAGATCGCGGAAATGGATGTCTCTACGTTATTCCCGGCAGTCATAAATGGGATATTCTGCAGCACGACGACCTCGAAGGTTCACAGCAACAGGAATTCAAACTGGCGCGCGGTGTTTGCGACGAAGACGGCGTTGCTGTAGAAGTACCACCGGGTGCCGTCATCTGGTTCCACAGTCATCTCCTACACAAGAGTACGGATAATCATAGCCTGCGGTTTCGACGTTGTTATGTTTCTCATTACCTAAGCGCAAAAGCGAAATGGGCACATCCTGCTGCACCGAACAGCAGCAGACAGCCCGTTATGTGGATTCGCGGCGAGACCTTCCCAGACAAAGTTCACGAAGTTGAACGCGATATCTTGCCTGTTTCTGAATCTGCTTGATATTGATATGGACGGAGTGCGCGGTGATGTGGTAAAACTGCTGCTTCTCGTCGGTGAGTTTCTAACCTTGTCCTATGACCTCCCTTTAAATTGGACGACCCGACTTAAGTGAGTGGAATAAAGACGATTTGGTCAAAATATTCGTCTTCATGCGATGCACCAGCAATGAGAATCAACTGTTCAATTATTAATCCTATTGACGCATTGAGATTAATCGTGAAAATGCCTGGTATATGATGTCCTGCTGCCAGATGATCAGCGAGATGCTGGGGCATACTTTTCCGGTTGTTTGTTATCAAACTGAAGTCGTTCTGCTCACACCAGTGCAGGATTTCTGGGTCGGATGCCCCTCTGGTAGGTGCGCCTCGATCACCAATCTCCAAGACCGTTAATGCGGATTCATGATAAAGCAATTGCGTGCGGTAGGTTGGCGGAATATGTTCGTCTAACAGATACTGACGCATCTTTATTCCTGTTCATATTTGGATGGAGATGGTGTTGTGCTTTCGAGACTGTTTTTCGAGGTGTTCGGGCGTGAATTATCAGAAGTTTTTCGCCTTTCGGCTATAAGTTCACGCAGGCGAATAACACCAGGAGAAGGATTTTTCTCCTGCTCTTTTCGCGCTTTCCGGCAGTATTCCAAATAATCCTCCAAATATGCACCAACTTTTTCTCGGTTTTGCAGATAATATAAAATTGTAGCGTAAACCTGTTCCAGTGTAACCGTATGGTAACGATCAGCGATTGCCTCTGCCGTTTTGCCCTCGTGAATATACGCGTCCAGGACAGTTTCAATACCTATACGTGTTCCCTTAATACGAATGTCATCTTCTGCTAAAAAGTTAAAGTACTCTTCAATTTGCATTTCTATATCTCCAGTTTATCGCGCAGGCTGATCCGGCGGTTGGGGTTGGGAATCGAACCCGTAGATACGCCGCATCGTTGGCGTGGCGCGTTCGACGACCTCCGGTTTGAGGTGATGCACAAAGTCGAACATCGGCTTGACAAAGGAACGACAACAGAAACAGATCAAAGCGATACGCTGCCTGTCGGTCTTGTTGGCACCCGCGGAATGCCAGATCGCCCCGTTGAACAAGAATACGGAGCCTTTCGGCGCAGAGAGCCGCACCTCATCAGGATGGTGCGTAGTACCGGGAGGCGGTTTAATCCGCTGGAGATGGATACCAGGGACATGACGCGTACCGCCGTTCTCCGGTGTGAAATCGTCAAGGAGCCAGAGGCTATTGGCGACCATTGGGAAACTCGGCAAAGGTTCTGGCATAGCCCCTAATACACTATCTACGTGGTAGCCACCATCCGGTGCCCCTGGGTCGATGATATTGGAGGTGAGTGTGCTGAGGGTATAATCCGGACCGAGGAGGTGTTCAAAGAAGGGCATCACCTTCGGTCGCGCAACGAGACTCTCGTACATCTCGCCTTTGTTGACTAACCAGCGGACATGCTGCCCATAACCGTTGGTATGTTCACGTGCGAATCCGTTCTGCTTCTCTTCTTCTGCTAATCTCAGTATATCTGCCCTATAGCCCTTAATTTCCTCGTCGGAGAGCACATCTGGGATGACGATGCATCCCTGTTCGTCCAATTGCTTCTTTTGTGCGTCGGTGATACCCATTTCAAGTTCTCCTTTAGGAGGCGGGGTTGAATGAAGATTAATTTTTTAATTTCGGTAATGTCGGGACAGGCGATAATGCGCATCGCATTTGGGGTTTTTGCTGGGGTGTTTCTTCAGAGTACGCCACAGAATCGTCCTACTACGAACTCGTCCGTTTGTCGTAGGGAAACCATTTAGGGTTCTCCCGTCAATTACCGAAATATTTGTTAAACTTTACAAGACCTCGTCGATACACAGTGAAAGCTACGCCGCAAAATCTTTCAAGCATTCCTCATAGACGTTAAAACGTTCGCCTTCCTGTTCTTCGGCATCAACGAGTTTGAGCCAGAGGGCGCTGTCCTTCTTTTTCCCGCTCAGCTGCCGACGGCTGCCGAGATTTGACGGATCCGGTCCGCTCCAGACGACTTCACCGCCTTGCATATAAATGAAATTGTCACGATACTGGTCTATAAGATTTTTCTGGTTCTCTTGATAGATGAGTCCCTGCTCACACGTCGTTTTCCGCCAGTTCGCGACTGTTTCTGAACTGTCCGTTTCGACAGAATCAAATTCCGCCAACGGTGCGGTAACCTCGCTCTCCCAATCGATCTCATCCAAATTGACGGTGCCGTATCCACGCTGTGCAGCGATGAGGATATGGTTACGATCGCGTTTGAAGGGTGGTGTCGGCCAGTCGGATGCCGGATCATGTCCCATCAGATGCATGCCGACGGTATCCGTAGAGATCGGGTGATCGCCTGCGATGAGGGCGTTACAGATTCTGCCTTCGCCGCCCCACTCGCGTCCCCACTGTCCTGTCAGTGCATCAATAATGTTGAGGCACGGCTTTGTGATGAGTACTAAGTCTGGAAGCACGTAAGAGAGGCGGATGAGATGATGGTAATAGCTGCGTGTCCTGCCTTCCGGGAGTAGCATTGGCGGTAAACCGAACAGGTTTTTGGTACATAAGGTAATCCCCATAAAGGCGTGGTTTTTCATCTTCGCCACGGAGACGACTGCATCGGCATCGTCGAAACAAGCACTCAATGTATAGCGGTCAAACATTGAGCCACCATCGGGAACATCGTAAACTTTGAACGGTGGCAAATTGGAATCAACGAACTGCACATCGAATTCTTTGAGGTGGTGCAGATAATTGAAATCGGGCGGCATCCGATGTCCGTGCGTGTAGGGGTTTGTGTCGGTGGCGACAAGTTGCGCCGTGGTGTGCTCCTTGATTAACCGCAGCACTGCACGGCAGGTGGCATCATCTACTAATTCTCGGCGGCGGCCCTCGTAGTAGATAATCCGCTCAGGTGGTTTCATCATGTTGAATTTCATAACCACCTTCTTGGCGTTCTCGATCGGTTTCCAAGCACGGGTGAGCGGATCGGTGATGCGGCGAAGTGTTTGATAGATTTCCTCTTCGGTTGCGCGATAGTCGCAGTGCGCGGCTCTAACTTTGAACTGTTTTTCCATTTTTCGCTCCATTGATAAAAATGCATTTCCAAAATAGTAGCATGTTACCACAAAATTGTCAAGAATGTCGTTAAGTTGAATGGATTATGAAACGTAGGGTTTCGCTATAATTGGTCTCGTAGAAGCCTACGCATAATTTTGTTAGAGGCGGTTCGGGGTAAAGCCTCTACAATAACGACATCGTGAACCTTGAACAACGGATTGAGATGCTTGGAAAGCGCGGTTTGCAACGTTGTGTGAAGTTCCTGTCTTGTGGATGCTGCCGCTGATGTTGCCAAAACGGCATAGATGACGAGTTGGCTAGGGCCGCCATCTTTCGGTGAGATAGCGACAGCTGCTGTTTCATGGAGGCCATCAACGGTGTTAAGCACCGCCTCTATCTCCGCAGAACTGACTTTGATACCGCTCAAATTCATCGTATCGTCAACGCGACCGTGAGCACGATAATAACCACTGTCTAACCTCTCAATTGCATCGCCGTGGCGGCGTAGATTCAGTTGGGGTGTTTCGGCAAAGTAGACTTCGTTGTGATCGGCGTTGAGCAGACGTGTCGAGAGACCAAGAGAGGGTGGGAGAATAAAAACTTCACCGTTATCGGTCGGTTCTCCATTTTCGTTAAAAAGTAAGAAATCCACACCGAGTGCAGGTGTTGTGAACATCGAAGGAGCCGCGGGTTGGACGCGGGTGCCAGTGATATACCCTCCTCCGATTTCGGTGCCACCGCAATACTCAATTACCGGCTTATAGCCAGCAAGTGCCATGAGGTAAAGCATCTCTTCGGGGTTCGAGCATTCACCCGTTGAACTGAACGCACGGACTGCCTGCCAGTCCAACCCATGCATACATTCTGTATGCTTCCAGGCACGCACAAGGGTCGGTACGACACCGAGCATACTGACCTTCGCGTTCTGAACGAAAGCACCAAAGTCGCGTCCGGTCGGCACGCCGTCATAGAGGGCAATAGTCGCTTTGTTGATAAGACTGGCGTAGATGAGCCACGGTCCCATCATCCAACCGAGGTTTGTGTGCCATGCCAGCACGTCGCCAGAGTGGATGTCATGGTGTAGGTGGGCATCTGCAGCAGATTTGATCGGAGTGGTATGCGTCCACGGAATCGCCTTCGGTTCACCCGTGGTACCAGAGGAGAAAAGGATATTGGTATGTGCATCGGGAGGACAAGGAGCAGGATTAAAAGTTTCTGTCCCGCTCAGAAAATCTTGCCACGTCATATCGTTTTCGCGTCGGGTTTGTGCAAGACCCTCACCACCTTCAGAAGAAAAAACAATCGCTTTCGGTGCGTTCGCGGCGATTACTTTCTCGTACAACGGCAAATGTTTACCTGCTCTGTTGATATAATCTTGTGTAAAAATGGCTTTTGCTTTGCCGATGCGGAGGCGCGTACCTATCTCATCTGGGGCAAAACTATCAGCGATCCCAACGACGACACACCCGGCTTTGACAATTCCGAGATAGATAGCAACGGATTCAGCGTTCATCGGCATGTCAACGGCTATCGCGTCGCCCTGATTCATACCGATGTCCACAAGTCCGTTTGCGACTCGATTTGTGAGGGATTCCAGTTCGGCATAGGTGAACGTTTTTAGGTTTTCGTCGTTTTCTTGCTGTGTAACAATTGCGATGGCATCGTCAGGTGCCTTAAAGCAGCTTTCGACAATGTTAAGTTGCGCAAGTTTTATGGAAATACCTGTTGCGTCTTTTTGCGGTTCAGTAGTTGTTTCTATCGCCTTGATCGCCAATCTATCAATCATCATCTGCCAAAATGTATCACGATTGGCGACCGACCACGCGTGGAATTCGGGATAGGTTTTGATGTGTAACTCAGCCATGAAACGGGTAATATTGGCTTGGGTGATGTCTTCATCCGTGGGAAACCAAGCAAGCGGTGGACCGTGCCTTGCGCGGTCGAAATCCGCGTATACCGTCTCATATAGCAAGTGGTGGAGTGCAAATGGATGGTGTGGTGTGAGGATGTGACGTGAAATTTCGGACCAACAGGCTGTTGGAGACTGTGTTGGCAATATCCGATTAACGATTTCTGTAATCTCTGATGCCTCCGTTTTTTCTAATCCGCAAGCGATGATCTGTTCAACGGTCAGCATGAGCCAGGTTTCCCTTTTTAGATGCTACGGGCAGTTCCAACTTTAAACGTCGCCTTGCGTTCAGCCGCGATGTATTCTTCAGGGGTTAGATAGGTTCGGGCTGCAATAGATGACATAGGTACCTCCTCACTGTGGAATTAGGATATTCCTATTCAGGTGCCAATGCGCGCAACCGATTGACAACTTTTACAACCTCATCCACGACAATATCCACCTCTTCCCCGGTGTTGTAGCGTCCCAAGCCGAAACGAACAGCCGTCAACGCCAGTGCATTCGGAACCCCCATTGCGACCAAGACATGTGATGCCTTTACCGACTCCGAGTCGCATGCCGAGCCCGTTGATACTGCGACGCGTTTAAGTCCTGCCAGATGTGCGTGGCTTTGCACACCCGCAAAACAGAGATTCAGATTCCCCGGCAGCCGCTGTTCGGGGTGTCCGTTGAGGTAAAGATTGTCCAAACTCACCATTAACTTCCGATGGAGTGTATCGCGTAAAATTGCGACACTGCTTTTTCCAGTCTCCATGTACTTTTTGGAAAGTTCGCACGCTGCACCTAAACCGACAATCCCCGCGACGTTCAATGTCCCCGGGCGAATGCCTGCTTCTTGACCACCGCCATAGAAAAGCGAACGCGGGTGCTGCCCCTTCCCGCCAACGTAAAGCGCACCGATCCCCTTAGGTCCATAAATTTTGTGTGCTGTCAGGGATGCGAGGTCCACACCAAGCATCTCCATATTTGAGGGCAGCTGCCCGATCCCCTGCACTGCGTCTGAATGAAAAAGCACACCGTGTTTGGCAGCGACAGCGGCAATATCGGTGATCGGATTTATCGTGCCAACTTCGTTATTCGCATACATGAAACTCGTTAGGATAGTCTCTGACGTTATCGCGGCTTCAACATCGTCAGGGCTGACCCTCCCATAGTTATCCACCGGAAGATACGTCGTTTCAAACCCCTCAGCCGCTAAAGCGTGACACGTATCGAGGATTGCATGATGCTCGGCGGTGCTTGTGATGATATGGTTACCCTTCTCTTGACAAACATAAGCGATCCCTCTAATAGCGAGATTGTCCGATTCTGTCGCGCCGCTGGTGAAAATAATCTCTTCCGCTGAACAACCGAGCAGTTCGGCGACTTGATGCCGCGCCTTTTCCACGGCATCCGCTGCTTTAACACCAAACGGATGTGTACTTGCGGCGTTACCGAAATGCGTTGTTAGGTAAGGCATCATCGCTTCTAACACTTCGGGTGCAATCGGTGTTGTGGCATGGTTGTCCATGTAGATGATGTCATTCATCAGGGGTGTTCCTGCCATCCTTTCATCCCCAATATCCGCTTTGTGCGTAAGTCCTGTTAAAGCCGTTCGCGAAACATATCCATCATGCCGTCCGGGGGATCAAACGGGAGCTCGATAACGGTGTTCGTCAAACCACTATAGTAGATACCGAGCAACAAGTTGAATTCGGCAAGTGATTGCTTGAGGTGTGTCGGATGAACTTTGTTCTCATCGTCAAGCCACTCGAACACTGCCTCGGTGAGTCCGCCTTGGGCGATGACATCTTGTTCCCCGTAGCTCAGGTCGCCGCCTTCATAACCGCTGCCCGGTAGATTCCGTTCCCAACTCTCAAACCGCCAATGGACGAACCCTTGTTCACCAAACACGCACACGCGTTTGTGTCGGTTATTTCCCGTATCTGGCAGCACGCGCGGTGCCATTTCCGGACCGAATGCGACGGAGGCTTGCACGCCGTTTGTGTAAGTCACCAAAGCCGTGGCGTTTGCAGGTGAGGGTTGTGCCGAATCGAGTTGTCCCGCCCCGGAAATTTGTCCTTGCACCTTCGCTGGCCGCGAGTTATCAATATAAGAAGAAACGAGTTGTAGGACGTGTGGTGCTTGATCAACGGGTGGGTTCCGCGCGCTCGCCTCAATAAATTTGATTGCACCGATTTTGCCTTCAGCGACATCTCGTTTGAGGGCAAGGTTCTGTGGATGGAAATTGAGTTGTGTGTTGACGACAAACTTCGTTTGGGTGCGTTCGGCAAGTTCAGAGATCTGCCGCCAGTCTTCGCTTTCAACGGCAATCGGTTTTTCAACGATTGCTGCAGGTACACCATGCTCGGATGCTTGGTTCATCAGCGGGTAGCGGATGCGTTCGTTGCTGCCGCGGAGTACCGGTGCGGTAACGATGTGTAGCAGATCCGGTTTCTCTTTTGAGAGCATTTCATCGAAATCGGTATAGCGGGCATCAACCCCGAATTCATCACCGAAGTCGTTGAGAAGGTCTTCCCTCATGTCGCAAATAGCGGATAGTTTTCCGCCTTTGACGTGTTGATATGCGCGAGCATGCCCCCGGGCACGTCCTCGACATCCCAAAATCGCGCTTTTATACATAATTTCTCCTATGAAAACCTAATTCAATAAACAAGAGAATGCTAGGTTTCGTTTAGATGTAGTTCCCTGTAGACAGCCAATAACCAATAAGTAAAAAATGAGATATGACGAATCGAAGAAGGTGTCTTTGAACAATACTTATTCCCCGTAAAATGCTCTATTCAATACCTTATCTGCTTCTGCAACGCCAAAATCTGCATCCTCTATTTCAGAAAGATGGACATAGAGTTGGTTTTTATCGAGCAATTCTGCCAGAAGCTGTTTTTGTTTATCAACATCGCCGATGGCGATGAAATGTGCTTCGGCTTCCTCCGGTTTTTGTGGATTGACGTACCACTTGAGCACAGAATCTTTTGATATATCCCGCCACAAGTCCAAGAGTTCCACTGTAGATTGTGCGGACTGGATGCGATCCATAAAAACTGCGTTGTAAGGCATCAGTTCACAATAGATGAAGTTGCCCCCGCCTTGCTTTTCTAAAACTTTCTCCAGGCGTGGAACAGTAACACTTTCAACATAATCCATCTGTTCAATTAGAATGAATTTCCGATTTCCATTATCTTGCTTGTTCAGCTCTAAAACGGCATGGGCAGTAGTTCCTGAGCCAGCGTGAAAGTCGAGTACAATCGCATCTTTATCTTTTTGAAAAAAGGTAGCACCAAATATAATTTCTTTTAGCAACGCGGTCGGCTTTGGAAAAGGAAAAATATCTTTACCCATAAGATCCTTGAGTTCATTTTTACCACCTGCATTAAGGTGTTTTAAAATAGAATAAAACTTTGAGCCATCTTCATCCAATGCTCTATATCTGCCGACAATTGTTTTATTTATCCCTTTATTCAAAAGGATGTACTGCCCGGCTTCTATTCCTTTGTCTATTTCATCTTTTTTCTTTTTTCCTTTAATCTTTTCAATATCTTCATAGTAACAAGTCCCATATTTTCCAAATTCTATTCTCAACCAGTCTTCTTCAATCCAATATTCCTTGCCATCTTTTTTCACAATCTTGCCTCTGATATCTTTAGGTTTTCTTAAGGGTTCAAATTTTTCTATATTTTTTGCGTAAGTCAGTAAGTAGTCGTGTCCTTTTACGACTTGTTTAGCAAGTCCACCGCCTTCTGCGCGAATAACCACAAAATTGGTGACGAAATTTTCATTTCCAAAAATTTCGTCCATCAAAACTTTCAAATATGCCTGCTCATTATCGTCACAACTTGCAAAAAATACACCATCATCTGTTAATAAATCTCTTGCAACTTCCAAACGATTTTTCATGAATGTCAGCCAACTGGAATGGTTAAAACTATCGTTATAGCCAAATGAGTCACTTCCCGTATTATATGGTGGATCAATATAGATGAGTTTCACCTTGCCTCGAAACTGTTCTCTAAGAGAGTGAAGTGCGATGAGATTATTGCCTTTGATAATAAGGTTCTCGCGAAGAATACCGTTCGCATCGCGCTTGAGTTCGCCAATTACCCCCCCCCACTTATCACTTGTTGAGTGGAAATGCGATAGCGTTGCCAGTTCGTCAGCACTTTCGGCGCAAACATGCGGTTGATTTCGTCCGGAGCCAGGAGCTCATTGAAAAATATCTCTTTCCGTTTTTCCGATTCCTTTGTCTGTCCACCCTCCAAAACACAATCCTTGTAGGGCCAGACAAGTGAAACTTCGCCGCGCTCGGGGAGAAATTTACCATCAATGTTTAAATCGATCTTGTTACGGAACTGCGTATAGGAATCAGCGAAGAAGTTTTTATCGGTGATATAGTCCACGAAGGCGTTGTTATCGAAAATCCACCGTCCCTCAATTTTTCTAAAGAATTTCGCTTCAACTTCTTTGTCGGTGATGAGGAGTTTGATAAGGATAGGGTCGAGTTTCCATGCGCGTTCCCGGACAGCTGCGCGGTGCAGTGCTCCTGCGTCATCTACGAAGTCGGGGTTGGATTCAAGCAGTTTGATGAGTTTTCGGTCAAAGTTTTCTTTTCGCATAGGGACATGTCCTTTCTGTGTCAAGTTCCTTATCGGCATGGACGGAATACTCCATTTTTGTAGGTATTATAGCTCAGTCAAGGTTTTAAAGCAATGCTTTTTTTGAAATTTCAATTCAAAGAAAAACAGAAATATGCCATAATGTCTGCTAAAAATGAAATAGACTGTGAGGAAAATATGCAACATTATTTTTTAATTCTGATTTGTGCCGCTGGTCTCTTTTGCGGGTGTCAATCCAAGGCACTGCAGATGTTGATCGAGCCACAAGAATTTTATAACTATTCCGTCACAGAAGGGGTCACCTGTACTTCGCCGGAGATGATAGACGGTGATGTAAAGACAAAAGGATACGCTGATGGCAGGTGGATTCACCTAAACTTGCCTACACGCAAGGCGATTCATCGGATTATCATCAACGGGACGAATATTATAAACGCCATGATATACGAGAAATTGGAAGGCGAAGGACGTTGGCGTGCTTTTATGCAGATCCAGAACAATGAGAGTCCAATCATTAAAATGCGCGTCAGCGGTGTCGCGACGGAGGCAATCCGCATTTACATCAGTGGTACCACCGATGATGAAAAGAAAGCGAGTGAGTATGATCCGAGGCGTGGTGCAATCGTACCGCAAATAAAATTAGGTAGAGCCTTCATACATGAACTTGAGGTCTACGGATTCGTTTCAAAGCAAAAACAACAATGAGTGACTAAAAAAGTCAAATGACATAGCTTGAAACGAAGTGGAAAGTGGGTTTCGGAAAAAACCGTTACGCGCCAGAGCCCTGTGCCTTAACCGCAAGGAATAATTTAAGAAATGAAACGTTTAATTTTTGAAGATATATACAGTTGGAGTGTTTTTAGTCCAGAACGGCAGATAGATTTTAACGGACATTTGTGGGTACGTCCTGATGGCAATATTCTTATAGATCCGGTTGCAATGTCCGAAGCGGACCGGGAACACTTGATGGCACTCGGTGGTGCGAAGCTGATCGTTCTAACCAATACGGATCATGAACGTGAAGCCGCGATGTTTCAAGAGTGGACAGGTGCTGACGTGATTGTCCATGCAGCCGATGCGGACGCGCTGCGTATAACACCCGCGCGGACAGTGCAGGATCGCGCAGCAATTGTGCCGGGTTTACATGCTATCCACCTCAATTATGGGAAAAGCCCCGGCGAGATTGCGCTCTACTTCCCAGAAAAACAGACCGTCCTGTTTGGGGATCTCGTGGTAGGCGAACCGATGGGTGCGTTGACTTTACTCGCTGATGCTAAACTGAACGATCCGCCAAAAGCAGCACTTGAATTACGCAAAATTTTAGGACTCCGCTTCAACACGATCCTGGTCGGTGATGGTCACTCCATCTTCAAAGATGCCCGTCAATACCTCGTTGATTGCCTGCAAGCGCGGCGGGATATCTATATTAACCGCATTCATATTGATCAGATAGCGTGGCACTATAAAAACGCACCACACCCTTACGACTTCGAGGATAAAGATATTGACCCGCTCATCGGTGGGAAGAATTTGGGATACCGTGTGATCCGTCTCCAACCCGGCAAGATGAGTTTCCCGATGCATTTTCACAATTTCGGCGAGGAGATGTGCTACGTCATGGAGGGTGCTTGCACACTTAAAACGCCCCGCGGTGATGTAAAAGTTACGGAAGGTGATTTCATTGCGTTTCCGCCTGGCACAATCGGCGCACATAAATTCGTGAACGAAACCGATGCACCGGTCGTGTTATTCCTCCTCGGGACAACGACACCGCACGATGTTAGTGAATATCCAGATTCCAACAAGGTCTTTCCTTATGTCGTTGGAAAGATTTACCGCAAAGACCCGAGCCTCAGTTATTGGGACGATGAGGTTTAAGTGGAGAATTTCCTCGTTCACCGAGGCCCCCGTACCTCAGGGGATACGATGATTAAGTATCCCCACCTTTCAACACCTGCATCCTTTGATTTTCCTTTGCCCGTGTATTGGCTAATTCTGGATCGATAATCGCGTGCAGTACAACTTCTCTTGCATTACGTATCGTCGTATATTTAGGCTTTGGTGCCAAATCGTTGTCCTCCAACGGGGCCGTGGCGACGTTGAACAATTGCGGTTCGCTTCTGATCCCTGCAACGGTCGATGCCCCTGAGCACCAATGCTGATCTTGTTTGTAGCCACAATCTCACCAAAGTTACAGTTACATCCTTGCACAAATTACCAAGTTTTGTTAAAATATGGGACTATCGTAGATGCATCCAGATGAACATTTTAAAGCCCCAGTTACGTCATTCCTGTGGTTCAAGAACTGCCTTCACAACAGATATAGGTTTGCGAAATAGCAGATTCCGTTTGAGATTTTCTACGACTTTAAGGTATTATATTTAGTGATTAACCAATTAAGAGGAGACTTTTAGATGCAGAAAATTGATAGCAGAACCAAAACAGTTAAGGAACTGCTCGCTAATAACGAATATAACCTTGACTACTACCAACGGGAGTACGTTTGGACGAGGGAACAGGTAGATGCACTCATCGCAGATCTTATAAATCAATTTAAAGATGACTACAAAGAAACACACCCTCGCCAGGAGGTGGCAACGTATAGCCATTACTTCCTCGGATCGATCGTTGTCCGCCAAGACAATACTAAACGGTTTATTGTGGATGGACAACAGCGACTCACTACATTGACGCTGCTACTTATTTTTCTGCATCATGAACTTGAGGATGAAGAAAAAAGTCAGATAGCAACCCTTATTTTTTCGCATCGTTACGGTGATAAATCATTCAATTTAGATATCCCTGAACGGAAATCGGTTATGGAGGCACTCTATTCACAGAAATCCTTAGAACCCTTCAAAAAACCAGGGCAGCAGGAGTCTATTCGTAATATCGCTGTATGTTATGAACGCATTGCACGCCGTTTTAAAGTTGAACTTTTAAGCCAATCTTATCCCTATTTCTCCGATTGGTTACTTGAGAACGTTTGCTTGGTAGAAATTACTGCACCTACTAATGAGGATGCCTATACAGTATTTGAAACCATGAACGATCGGGGGTTACCGCTTACATCTACCGAGATGCTTAGAGGGTATCTGTTATCAAAAATTACAGATCATGAGAGCAGAGAAGATGTTGTGAGAATTTGGGACAAGCAAATCCAAAAACTCAAACAAATAGGTAAAGATGTAGAAGCAGAGGCAATTAAAGCTTGGCTGCGCAGCCAATATGCTAATAACGTTCCTGATTCTGACCGGATCGGCTCTGAATTCCACCGTTGGTTTAGGGACAAAGAGGGTAGTAAACTAAAACTCATCAATAGTCATGACTTTGGAAATTTGATTAAACGCGACTTTGCTTTTTATACTAATTGGTATCATCGTTTGTATCAAGTTGGTAAGGATATTAAACCAGGACTTGAATGGGTGTACTATAACGCTCAGAACATTACATTTCATTACCCATTTCTGTTAGCTCCATTAGACATAGAAGATTCAGAAGAGGAGAGTATACGGAAAATCCAGATTGTTGCCACATACATTGACATAGTCATCTATCGCCGTATATGGAATCTTCTTCTTACAACTCAAAATTCAATCGCCGATCAGATGTTCCCAATTATCCCAGAAATTCGCGATAAGAGTAGTAATGAATTGAGTAACATACTGTACTCACAACTTGATGTGCAGAATCAAAGGAAAATGTCGAACCTCAGTATACCGCCTTTCACTAACAACAGTTTGTTTTCCCTGCAAGGCAATAATCGTGAGAAAATCCGCTTGCTCCTTGCACGTATTACTGACTATATAGAAGTTCAGTCAAGACAACCTTTCCGCTACTCCGAGTACGAAGTCATATTGAGTAAACCATAGAAATGTAGTAAAATAGTAGAAGAAAAGGCGATACTTTACGTTCCTTTATTTTCACTTTTGATATCTTCTTACTT
>RKRO01000328.1 GCA_007571355.1 Candidatus Poribacteria bacterium
TCTGGATGCAGTTTATATCTGCACACCGCCGTTTGCACACGGTGAACAGGAACGCATCGCTTGTGAACAAGGCATCGCAATGTTCATTGAGAAACCGATTCATTCTGAACTCGAACCCGCAATTATCATCAATGAAGACGTTGAACGGAGTGGTGTTATCACAAGTGTTGGTTATCATTGGCGATATGGCGGCAATGCCCAAAATGCGAAAGCGATGCTTGAAGAACAACCCCAAATTCTCGGCGCGCTCGGTTACTGGATCGGTGGCATGCCCGGTACACCGTGGTGGCGGGTTCGCGCACAATCCGGTGGACAGCACGTTGAACAAACAACGCATATCTTTGATCTCGCACGCTTCCTCGTCGGCAGCGACGGTAAAACCGTGCACGGAGTCGCCGCAAGCGGTAGCATGACACACATCGAAAACTACGATGTTGACGACATCAGTATGGTAAACATTGCGTTTAAGAATGGCGCAGTCGCCAATATCGTCTCAAGTTGTGCGATGGAAGGGTTCGGGCGTGTCCATCTTGAAGTGTTTACCCGTGGACTCGTTGTCACTGTCGGGGGGCCGAACAATGTGAACCGCGGCGGCGAAACAGAACCACTTTCAGGTGAAGGCGGACAAGACCGGGATCGTGTCTTTATTGACGCTGTTAAGAGCGGTGATGCTTCCAAGATTCTATCGCCTTATAGCGATGCGCTGGAAACGCTCCGCATCATGCTCGCAGCAAGCACATCCTTCCGTACCGGTAAAGCAGTAGACCTATAGAAAATAACAGGCACGGACGCTTCGTTTCAGGACGACAGAACGTGCCTACTATTCTATTTAGAAAGAAAGAGAGAATTATGCCAATTAATCAATCCATCTGTTTCGGGGGGTTCAGTCGCAGCAGGGACCCGGTAGATGTCATCAAAAAAGCCGCTGACATCGGTTATAAATCTGTTGAGATGCTCCCCACAGAATACTGGTCAGTCGTCAAGGATCACGGAATGCGTATTGCTATTATCGTCGGACATGCCTCCTTGCCGTCGGGTTTGAACGATCCGAGCAACCACGACCGGATTGAGGACGAACTCCTCAAGAACATCGACATCGCCGCAGAAAACGACATCCCCGGACTGATATGTTTCTCTGGTAACAGGGAAGGCAGATCCGAAGAAGAAGGGCGTGATAACACAATTGCGGGTCTCTCGCGTGTCACCAAATATGCCGAAGAGAAAGAGATTAATCTCTGTATCGAGCTGCTCAATAGTAAGGTCAACCACCCCGACTATCAGTGTGATAAGACAGAATGGGGTGTTGAAGTCTGCAAAGGTGTCGGCTCACCGCGGGCGCAGCTCCTCTACGACATCTACCACATGCAGATTATGGAAGGCGACCTCATCCGGAACATCACGGACTACAGCGATTACATCGGACACTACCATACTGCAGGCAATCCGGGGCGTCGAGACCTTGACGACGAGCAGGAAATCTATTATCCTGCCGTGATGCGCGCCATTGTCAACACAGGCTACGATCTCTATGTCGGCCATGAATTCGGTCCGAAAGGTGATGCCTTTGACGCAATGCAACACGCTTATGATGTCTGTAACGTCTAAACACGTACAATGATGGCTATAGGGGCAGGTTTCTCTATGCCTGTCCCTCTTTTTACTAAAGTTTGGACAATAAAGTATTTATGTCAAAAATGATGGGGGCTAAATTTATTGCTGAGACTGTTCACGGTTATGGAATTACGCACGTTTTTTTATGCCGTATATAGGACCGCGGGCTTTAATGGAGATGGAGACTCTTGGGATCAAACGGATTCAGACACACGGTGAGAAAGCAGCAGCGTACATGGCGGATGCCTATGCTCGCGTGAACCGCGCGCCAAGCCTCTGTATGGCGCAATCGGTGGGTGCAGTTAACCTCGCAGCAGGGCTACAAGACGCTTATCTCGCCTGTTCACCGGTGGTCGCGTTCACTGGCAAAGAAAATCAGATTAACCAACAACGGCACGTCTATCAAGAGGTAGACCACGTCAATCCGTTTTCCGCTGTTACGAAATACAGTGCTTAAAACATCCAGATCAGAGTTTCATACGGTGTGCCGGTTCGCTGGGATGGGGTGTTTCGGGATTACGGTGAAGAAACCGAGTGAACTTGCAGGGGCGTTGGATCAGGCGTTTGCTTCGGGGCAGCCTGCAGTCGTGGATGTGAAAACGCACGTGGAGGGGATTGCGCCGCGGGCGTGGATGCCTTCCTAAAGGTGAATTATGCAAGTGAATGCACAGGAGGCCAACGGTTTCCTCTGCTACTGCACAGGCTAACAGCCTATGCTACAAGGGGCTAAGGATTTGCCTTGAAAATAGGTTGCCAAAATTGTGCTTTAATGAGGTGAGACTATTTCTTCGCGCCCATTAATCTACGCCTACCTCATCAATCTCCGCCATGATCTGTAGCGTCTCTGCCACCGCAATCAAAACCGCGCAATAGTGACGCACCTCTGCATGGCTTAACGGACTTCCTTTTCTATCCCGCAGCCATTTCTCACATACCTGATATGCTCCGATCTCATATTCCCATACTTCTGCAGGGACATCCGTGAAATGCTGTGTTGCGTTAATCCAGACGTGTCCACCTGTATAGCGAACCTTTGAGACAACAGCATCGCCTTCACCTTCAAATCGATGACGAGGCGGTCCCTGCACGTCTTTCAGAAGATGCCAATTGATGAGATTTTGCCCTAACGCTGCGAGTTTGCGGAAGTATTCAATATTTTGGGGTAACGGGATGCGCGGAAAATCGTATTTTAGGAAATCGTAATACCGTTTACGATAGGTGCGACTGTACAAAATCGCGTAAATATAACCGAGGATATCCTCAGGTGAAACGCCATCGGGCAGGTTAAAAGGTGCGCTTTGGGGTAATGCTAACGCCTTTGAGAGGGCGGTGAGAAAGTCTGGTTTGAGATTGAGTGAACGCTCTGTTGTGAGTTCCAATTCCTCCGGATTTGGATACAGATAGAGGGGGAAGACATGTCCAGATTCGCTGCCTCTGTTTGAAATATAACAATTTTCCGTAATTTTGTCGGTTACCAAGGCGTGTTGATATACTTGACTTGTGACGATACGACAGACACAAAGGGCAAGGTTTTCTCCAGTAAGAAGATGCCAACTAATTGCCTGACGCGGTCTACAATGAAAACCGTGCGAGTGCCCTGTGTAGTAGGTGAACCGGGTATCAAACGGACGGTAACAGATTGGCCTAATATACTGTTCTCCGTCATCTATATGCTCACGAATATCTGATTGTGCTGAGGCAACGGACCAATCGCTGCTATCCCGGGGTAAGCCATATCTTTCCCGCGCGTTTGCCTCCGTATGTGAAATGAAATCGGTTACAGTTTGCTGCACCGCTGCTGGTGTGTTAAGGATTGTCAACCTGTCTCGTGCCGTGACAATACCGAGTGAACTCTTGTGAAAAATGTCAGGGACTGCCCAACTCGCTTCATATCTTGCCATATCTTCTGGAGAAACAGGATGTGGCACGAATAAGTAGAGCGGTGATGTTGGTTGCAGCTCGCTCCACGACGTGGTTTGGACATCTGTTTCTGAAAGTGTTCCATATTTTTCCTCTCGATCCCCCCGTATATCCGCGTAGTGGATTTCGGCAGAAGCAGAATTGTCCCTTTGCTTTGCACAAAGCAGTATGGAGACACCTTGTTGGATGTCGAATACGTTTTCATCTTCTCTTCCTTCGGGTACAGCTTCATTTCTCCTGCTACTTCCGTGCAAATTGAGCAGGTGAATGGAGTTGAAACTGTCCAACAAGTTTTGCCGCATCCCACGAAAAATGGGACCATCAAGGAAACTGTTGTTGACAATATAACCGATAACGCCTTCGCCATTTTGTTCAATGCGCCACTGTGCCCACCGGACGAACTTCACGTAATCCGCTTGAAGTGCTTGAAAATTCGGCTCCACCATTGGAATACCATCAACGCTCTTGTAATCCTCCATCAGCTGTCCAATGAAATTTAGCGATCTGTCAGCGTTACGACTCGGATTAGCAGAGCTACGCGGATAAGGCGGATTACCGAGAATCACAAGCAGCGGTTCATCGCGTTTCACTGAGACCGCTGCGTTTGCCTCATCAGAGATAAATTCCGCAAAAGGCAGACGTTGTGTCCTTTCCACAGGTTCCTCTAACGTATTGGTGAGATAGATGCGGAGACGTTCGCTTGCGTCCCACCCTTGTGTCTGTAAAAAGAGACTCAACTTCAGGTGTGCAATCGTATAGGGAGCAACCAACAGTTCAAAGCCGAAAAGCCGTTTGACCAATTGTGCGTTGATATATCTATTCCAATCTCCCGTGCCGTAATGGGTGGTGACGTATTCGCGAATATGGTCAAGCACTGCCAAGAGGAAGCCACCGGTACCTGTCGACGGATCAAGGATGAGCGTGTTATCGTCAGCGAGTCCGTCGGGTCTGTTTAGTTCTGTCTTGAGCAGGCTGTCAACAGATCGGACGATGTAGGAGATAACCTGTGGTGGTGTATAATAGACTCCCCGGTTAACGCGCCGCTGTGGATCGTATTCAGCAAGAAACGTCTCGTAGAAATGGATGACGGGATCCTCAAAATGGGTTTCTACGGTAAATGCGGTACGGAGCATTTCTGTCGAGACATTTCGGAGAAGGCTCACAATTTCGTCCAAAATATAGGTAATGTTCTCCTCAAGATTCGGGGAGGTTATCTGATAAAAAAGTTGGCGAAGGAATGGGTTGGAGCGTGGGAGTGCGTTGGTCGCCGTTTCGAGTGCGAAGTTTGTTGCATTCGGCAGAGTGCAGCGTGCTGCGAAGAGTCCATACGCGAGGGTTTGAGCGTACATATCCGCGAAATCGCCCGGTGTCAGCGTCGCAAGGAGATGTTCCTTAAACGCTGAAAACATGCTGTAAATCTGACTGTTTTCGTCTGTGAGTGTCGTTTCAATTTGGGTTTGAAGTTCGCGCGTGCGACGTGCAAGATGTTTCGCGAGTGCCTCTGGCGAGGCGATTTCGACCTTTCCAGTGTCCAGAAATTGCTCCAGTAGTCGCTTTAAATTTTCAGACGAATCTTCAATGTTTGCTGTCGTGCGCGCTATTCCATCCGTATACAACCGAAATTCAACGAAGTTGGTTAGAATGAAGTTGTCAAGGTTTTCAATAAATCGTGTATTTTGGGTAGCCGCGTGCCCTGTCAACTTGTTCAGGTCCTTGCCGTACGCCTCTGCCTCAATATAACCAAGGGGCAGCAATCCGTCGCGCGCGATGAAGTCCGGTCTCCCAACTTGGTCGACTCTTCTCGGTTCCTGTGTAAATGTTATCGTGTCTCTGCTGAAATAGTTACGGGCGATCTCCTCAAGGAAATTTTGGAGATGCGGAAAAAATGACAGTTCAGGCGTTGCATCGGGATTCGCTTGGGTGCGATAGAGATCTTGTAGATACTGCTCGCAGCGAGTTTGGAAGTTCATAGGCATTCAGTTTTAAGAAATTACCGGACTTCACGCCCTTTTTTTATGATTCGGTGCGGTTGGGAATGCCGGCCGCCCCTTGATCCCCTTTATGAAGGGGCAGGCGAGCGCGCCGCGAAACCACACCTATCGTGTTTGGATGTCCAATTACCCTAATAGGATTCAGGGACAGCACTGCTGATTTTTAAATCTGTAAAGGGTTTTCCATCTGGGTCGGTAATTCGCAGATAGAATTCCCACTTTACTTCCTCATTGCAGACTTTGACGAGGATGCTATTTTCGCCGGGTTTGAGCGTCACAGGAATCGTATAACGGTCAATTCTGACACTATGGGCACCGGTATTTGTGAATACTTCTTCGCCGTTCAGAAATACTTTCCCTTGGTCGTCGCTATCAAAACGGATTTGTGCTTCGCGTTCATCAGGTGAGATAACAGTTGCGAAGGCATAGGCGACACGCCAATTAACATCCTGCCCGAGATCGATATAACCGTTTACGGTTTCATCGGTGCTTCTTTGCCAACTTATTTGCCCGTCTACACCGTCGTGCTTTGCGGTTGTGTCTATCTGTGTTGCATCTTCTGCAATGTATGCCGTGTCGTAACCGATGCCTCTGGTATTGTCAAAGGGACCGAGGATTAACCACTTATCTTCAGTAATAACGCCCGTTTTTTGAATATAGACTTTCGCTTTTTCTGACATAGCATTTTCATAGCAGAACTCCGCCAATTTAAGATTGACTGCCAACGGATCCGTCAGATTGTTCGGCGCAGTATTCACCAAGGTATCCAACATCTCAACGTAACGTTTTTTGTCCGTAGCGTTCTTACCGGCTCGAGAAATCCATGAGGCTAACCAGTGTACAAACGCCTCCTGTTCCATGGTGTTTAGGCGTTGTTTGAGCTGCGTAAACGCTTCTTCATACTTGTCGTTCGCGACATACGCCTGCGCCAACGTTTCCGTGTAACTTGACCCGTAACCCATTTGCGATGCGCGTTCAGCGTATTCCAATCCTTTTTCTGGCATGATACCTTTATCAAGAATCTGCCTTGCAAGCGTAAGATAGCCAGCGGGGCTTTGTCGTCGATTCGCGTTTTTCTCTTGAATCGTTAGCCACTCAGTATATGCTGCATCTGCTTTTTCAGTATCGCCTGCTGCTTTGTATGCATCGCCTAACAATTCCAGTAAAGAAGCACTTGCTCCCATTTTCAGCCTTAATTCTTCAAGAACAGCAACTCCCTTATCTTTTTGATCTTTGTCGGCATAAAGTTTCCAGAGGCTCCGAATGACGGCATCATGTTCGCTCTCTTCAAGGGTGGCATCCAATGCCTGACGATACACCGCTTCCGCTTCCGACAATCGACCTGCTTTCACGTGCGTTTCTGCCAACAGGTTGTATAACTCGTAAGAGGTCGGTTCAAGTTGGATCGCTTTTTCATAAGCTGCAGCTGCTTGCGCTAACTGATCAGCACTCGCAATCGCTATGACTGAACGGGTGTAAGGTTCCAGCTTAGCATCGCCGACCAGTTTACCGTTGCTTTTGTGAGATGATGCATCAGAGATATGCCCTTCCGTTTCTTCGTCAAATTCCCAGTAAGCGACTAAGCCGGGTTCGTCCCCTTTCAATCGAGCGTTTATATTTGAACGAATCTCATCCGTTGTCAGGGCGATGTTCCAGACAGAAACCCGATCAATTTGCCCTACAAACGAGGCATGCGTTACCCACTCTTCTTCATGAGAACCGCCGATTCGGACTGGCAAGCTGCTTTCATAAATGTTGGGATTTCCTCTAAAATCCCGGGTACGGACTTCAGCACCATCAATAAACAGTTTAATGATATTTTTTGGTGCGTCAACGACACCGGCAACGTGGAGCCATTTGTTGAGTGTAACCGACCCTGGTGGCGAATATATCACTCTTTCCGCCTCACCACTTGGCGATACGGCGAATTGAATCCGACCATCGTCTCGTAGCCAGAGTGCATAACTTCGATTACTGATCTCTGGTGTCCGCTCATCCCCTTTGTAAAGAATAGGCGTATGTCTGTTCGGAAAGTCAGTCGGTTTGATCCACGCCGTCACAGTTACCTGTTGGCTGATATTGTTCAAAGCGGCACTATCAGCAATTTCCACGAAACTTCCGTTTCCAGCCAAGTCCAGTGCCGTATCTTCAACAACCTCATCCGTCTGCCGTTGCTTTTGAGACAGATCGCCGATCTTTTTTTGCCATTGTGCGTCATCGGGTTGCAGTTCACTAATTTTCTGATATTGTGCGATGGCTTCGTCAACCTTATCGCTTAATTCGTAGTTTTCAGCAAGCGCGAAACGTGCATCAAGATCATCAGGATCTTCCTCAACCTTCTGTAGCTGCTCAGGAATTTGCTTTTCGTGAAGGTTGCCTTCTGTGTAAGCTTGGCGTATACCCTTTTCCGCTATTTCTCGTATTTGATCAAATCTGGCGAGGTTCGCCATCTGCTTATAGGCATCAAGGGCTTCTTCGTAGCGTTTTGTACCGAGGTGACTTTCCCCAAGCATACCGTATAAATACTCCGTCAACCCAGGAGTGCCGCCCCCCATCCTTGAGCTCACAGCGATTGCGTCCTCAGCGAGTTTAATTGCCGAGTCATAGAGTAACTCCTCAACACAGATAGAAGTGAGTGTCATG
>RKRO01000245.1 GCA_007571355.1 Candidatus Poribacteria bacterium
ATGTAGATCAGAATCACCATTATAGAAATACCCTCTAAAGGTATTTCATTGCAACTAGTTTCCTGTGCTATCACAGTGCAAACTTTAAGTAGGAGTCAGATTAGACTGACACTTATGCTTGTTGAGACTTTAGTTGATTCTCATCGCACCATTGCTTGATCTCTGTATCTCTCATCGCCTCCTCGAAAACAATTTGTGACATTTTCAACCGACCATTTTTTATCAGTGTTTCTATTTTACGCCACAAGGAGGGAAAATTTCCGATTGGATAGCGTTCATGAAAGGCAGCAATTAGAGCACTTGCATCAAGACTATAAATTACCTGATTGTGATTAAACAACGAATTCATACAAAGATAGCACTCTCAATTTTAGCAAGGTGTTTTGTGTCGGAATTAGAAAGAACAGAGGCGAGTTCAGCTTCTGGGGCTTTTGCGAGAATAGCGGAGAGGGGCGCGAAGATAAGGAGTGTGCTAAGCGTATAACATAAGAGTTTTATCATGCTTTCCTCCAAGACTGGAAACACTTCCTTTTACGGTGCTTTTTCCTCAATGCGGATGAATTGGTTGGGTTTGACGTTCTTACGTTTGCTGATGGTACCACTGGGCCATAGGACTTCAATTGTTTGAATAATAGGATCGTCGTTCATGCCAAAGATGGCGGTAAGTTCACTTTGTGAGCAATAGCTGGAACCGCTTTTGACCGTTCGTGTCTGTGTTCCTGATGTAGTGGTTATACGAATCTGTGCCCCGATGCCGTCGCGGTTGCTTGTTTGTCCGATGAGTTGGACTTTGATCCAGGCGTTGCGGTTGCCCCCATCGTTTCGGAAGAGGTGCGCGGGGCCGTTGGAGGTTGTAACCAGGAGGTCCCAGTCGCCGTCGTTATCAATGTCGCCGTAGGCTGCGCCTCTGCCGACCATCGGTTTCGCCAAATCTGTACCAACTTTGTTGCGTACATCACTGAATTTGCCGTGTGAGTTGTTATGAAACAGATGCGGGAGTTGGGCATAAGTGACTTGAGTCTGGATGGCGTTGATGTCGGTTTCGACGTGTCCGTTAGCGGTGAAGATGTCAAGGTTGCCGTCGAGATCGAAGTCAAAGAAGAAGCATGCGAAGGTAAGTGTTAATAGTGTGGCGTTTCCAAGTTGTGCAGCGGGTGCTTCGTCCATGAAGAAGCCACCATCGTTGTGATAGAGGTTGAGCATCTCGTTGGAGAAATTGCCGATGACGAGGCTCTCCCTACCGCTCTGATCGTAATCGGCGGCATCAACGCCCATTGCGCCGGTCGCAACACCTTTTTCGTCATGAGAAACGCCGACTTCCAGTGCGGTTTCTATGAAGGTGCCGTCCCCGTTGTTTTGGTAGAGTTTATTCGGTTGTGTGTCGTTTGCTTCAAAGATGTCCGGTAAGCCGTCGGCGTTGTAATCGAAAATGCAAACACCGAGGGATTTGCTGGTATTATCTTCAATGCGTGCACTGCGGGAGACATCGGCGAATGTACCGTCCCCTCGGTTTCTGAAGAGTTTGCTCGCTTGTCCTTGGTAAGATTCGGGGGTGCAGTAAGATTTATTGATACCGTCGAGCGTACAGAACAGATCGTTCTCTCTGCTCCATTCAACGTAGTTTGCGATGTAGAGGTCAAGATGCCCGTCGTTGTTGTAGTCGAACCATGCGCCGCTTGTCCCGAAACCAGGGTTGTGGATACCGGAAGTTTTCGTGGCATCAACAAAGGTCCCATCGCCGTTGTTTTTGAAAAGTCGGTCGGTTTCAAGGCAGCTGATATAGATGTCGGGATCGCCGTCGTTGTCGTAATCGGCGACAGCGGCACCCATCCCGTAAAGTGGGACAGCGAGACCTGCGGATTCAGTGACATCGGTGAAAGTACCGTCTCGGTTGTTGCGGTAGAGCCCCATCGTTTGTCGCTTTTGGGTCGGATTGCCTTCCCAATCTTTTCCGTTGACGAGGAGAATGTCCTGCCATCCGTCCGTGTCGTAGTCGATAAAGGCACACCCTGAGCCCATCGTTTCGGGGAGGTATTTCTGTCCGAAGGCACCGGAGTTGTGGACAAAATTGATGCCTGCTGCTGCTGTGATGTCGGTGAATTGCGGCAGATTTTCTGCTGTGGCGTTTAGCGGGACAAGCAGAAAGCAGCAGCATAAGATATTGGTTAGAAGTAACCAGGAACCAGTGGCCCGGAACCGGTCAAAGCGATATTCTATTAACCAACGCCCTTTTCTCTGGAAACTTCCTCTTGTGTGTTTGGTCTCCATTTTTGTCAATTGTTTTTCAGGTGTCCCCATGTAGTTGTGAGTTTGGTTCGCGGTTCGACAGGGCGTGGTTTTCCGGGGCCGCCATTCGAGATGTTTGCGCCTGTGACTTCAAAGTCATCGAAGTGTGCGCGCCCGTCTGCGACGACAAGACCGGCTTGCCCGCCTTTTAAGATATCGTCGTCAATAGCAGTAAACACAGTATCGTCAATTTGAAATTCGAGGATACCCTCTTCGTAAACGGTGGCGGTCAGTTCATACCACGTATCAATCTCTGCATCGAAGAAGTAACTGATAACGTTCCAATCGTCTTGAACTGCCTTTACAATTCGGACGGTGCCGAAAATATAATCAATGAAAAAGAGGTAGCGGCTATCCTCTTCACCTCTATCGTGGAGTGTCAGCCCGATAGTTGGCGGCTCGTTCTTGTCTTCGACTAACTTTGCGCGACAGGAGACGGCGTAATTTTTCCATGAGAGTTCTCCTGTTAGCCAGAGGCTTATGAAGCCGGGTAAGAAGATTTCGCCGACGGCTTCACCGTCGTCGATCCACCACTTTTCGACTTTCCGGTCGATATTAAAGATTTCCCATTCGCGGGTGTCGTTGTCTTCAAAGTCGTCACGCCATGTGCCTGCGAGGCTGGGGTGCCATGCCCAGATTGAAAGGCAGGCAAACGTGATACTTGCGATGAGTGGTGTTAATTTTTTCATTGCTATTCTCCTTGTGGGTCGGTGACTATGCACTGATTGTTCGCGTCGGCGTAAGGACAGAAGCCGCAATGCGTGAGGTTTTTCTGGTAGATGCCCTGTTGCAACGCCGAGATTTTTGTTCTCCACCGTCCTGCGGCTTCCTCTAATTCTGCGGCACTGAAATGTCCGTTTTCACACTGTCCGTGTTCGGTAAAGAAGATATTTATTTTTACCGTCGGTTGTTCTGGATAACACCGATGTATCAGTAGGCTATAGAGTTCCATCTCTGGCGAGCACACTGTTGGATGCTGAGCATCGCCGGTTTCGTAGATAATTGCTTGCCGATGTCCTGTCTTATCTCTAAAGAGTCTGTCAATCCTACCGTCAAGAATATGGCCGTCAATATCGGCGTAGATATGCTGATTGGTTTCGGTTTCCGGTGCTCGGAGTGCCGTTTGTCCGAGTTCAGCATCGAGGAAACTATTAATATGTTGCCGAAGTTCAGTTTCCGCGTCCGCTATTTCTGGGAAGTTTTCACACGCTTGTTGAATTAACGTGTCGAGATCTTGCGTATCTAATAGGCTTCCGATTTGCCTCAGAACGGAACGAATCGCAGCCCCCATTTCGTCTTCGTCGGAATCCAGTTCTGCCTGTTTGATGGATGGAATGCGTAGCACATTTTCCAACTGATACCGTAGTGGACATCGCGCGTAATTTGCGAGTTCAGGCACAGAGAAGGCAGCGGGAACTTCGGTCGGCTGTAGTGCTGATGGCAAGTCGTCTGGAAACGCGACGGGTATTGCTTCATCTGAAGCCGCGTCTTTATCCTGAGTATCCCTAAGTGCCCGAACAATCGGGATTTGAAGTTGAAAGCGTTGACCTATTGTGCTGCCGTTTCTGTATACATCCTGTTTAACATCCAAATTCAATTCTGTTCTTTCACCGATTCCGAGGTGTGTATAGAGCCATTCAAGCATCTGTCGCGGTTTGCCACTGTCTGAGAGGGTCCCCGATAAGATCAGTCGATCCTCAGCGCGTGTTGCACCGACGTAAAACAGGCGCTTCTTTTCGGCGGCATTTTTCTCGTTTGCGCGGTTTTTCATGAAATTAACGAGTGCCGGATCGGTCTGCTGATAGCCATTATCCGAATGCAGTGGACGAAAACCGATCCCGAATTCCTCGTCTATGAAAGGTTCTCGGTCCGTTTGTCCTTGTTTATCAAGTCTTGGCAGCATGACGACAGGGAATTGTTTTCCTTTGGCAGCATGGATCGTCATAATCTGGACCGCGCCGCTGCTCGCTTCAATGGGTGCCTGGCCTTCGCGCGGTTCTTCTGTAATTAGGATGTCCAGGAATTCGATGAAATCTGGTAGGATTTGCTTGTTTTCCTCACCCTCAAAGTTTCTCGCGAGATCCAAGAGTTTCTGGTAGTTTGCCCAACGTTGTTTTCCATATTTCCCGGTTTTCAGCGTTCCGATCAATCCTGTTTCATTAACGATTGTAGCGATAAGTTGGTTTACAGGGGTCCGGTGTGCGATCTGGATATGTTCTTTTAAAATGGCTATGGCGCGCCTGAGGTTATCGGTACACGCTGGGTACGCCTGTGTTTTTTCCCAGAAATTCTTACCTGTTTGGTGTGAAATTTCATAGAGTTCGGTATCAGAGATACCGAAGGCAGGTCCGCGAAGGACGCCCACAAGGGACGTATGTTTTTCTGTAGGATCCCTCAAAAAGTCGAGGTAGTTCCAGATGTCGTAGATTTCTTGTCGTTGATAGAACCCGATGCCGCCTGTCGTCAGATACGGGATCCCTGCTTCAAGTAAGGCGTTTTCGATGTCTGGAAGATGTGTTCTGCTCTGGATGAGGATAGCGATGTCGTCGTAGTGGATGGGACGTTCCGACACTTTTCCATCTTCGCCGCGCCCTCCTACCGTCTCTTCTGCGTTTGCAACGATCTGTTGGATGTGCTGTGCAATGAGTGCAGACTCATTCATTGAGAGATCGCCACCTTGCCCAATTAGGATTTTGATGGCACCGTTTGTCTCGGCAGGGCGTGCTTGGGTCAGTGCTTCATACGCTACCTCGAATTCGTTCTCATTTCCGGGACCCATCAGATTCCCGAAAAAGGAATTGACGAACCCGATGACATCGCGTAAGGAACGGAAGTTTTCTGTGAGGGAGATACGCCTACCGCCCTCTCCAACGATTTTTTGTTTCGTCTTGTTAAACACGCGGACATCGGCATCGCGGAAACCATAGATACTCTGTTTCGGATCGCCGACGATGAAGAGGTTCGCGCTTTTGAGTTCGCTTGTCAGCAGCATCACCAATTCGTACTGTAATTCGTTTGTATCTTGGTATTCATCTACCATGTAGTATTTATGGCGGTTGACGAATTCATCACGGATTTTTTCGTTGTCGCGGAGCAGATCTCGGGTTTTCAACTGTAAATCGTTGAAGTCCAACATGCCTTGAGAGAGTTTCGCTTCATCGTAGTCGTTTAAGACTCGGGTGTATAACGTGAGTAGGTCGCGGACGGTGCTGAGCAGAAAATCGTCGTCGGTTTCAGCATCGCTTGTTTTATCGCTTTCTATTCCGTTTTCAAGATCTGGAATGGCTTTAATCTTTTCCACAGTTGATTCCAGAAGGGTGATCTGATCTGCAATGCTTGTTCTGTCAATACTTTTTGGGAGAAAACTTTGTGTCCTAATTGTATTATCTGTGATTGTAATTAGGCTCGCAATTTGTCTAAGTAGATTTAACACTTCAGGTGTTTCGGGATTCCGCTCATATTGTTCTTCTAATTGCGGTGTTAACTGCTTAGCGTCCTTTGCTTTACTACCGCTTGCGACCGCCAAAACATCATTTAAACATCGGATGAATTCAGGTATGTCAATTGCTGATAGCATTCTTTCACGAGTCCGCTGCTTATTCTCGAGAACCCGCTGCTCCAAGATTTCACGAATCTCTCTGCTGTTTTGGTCATTATAGATTTCCTGCTGGAGTTTTGCGACAATGTCTCGCTTGTCAATCATGGTGGAGAAAATTTCCACGAGTTTTTTCTGTGCCCCGTAACGTTTTAGCAAACGCGCCAATTCTGGACGATGACGGTCGTCAGGATTCGTGGCGATATTTTTGAGTGTCTTTTTAAGGGTATCTTGCAGTAAAAGTTTCTGATCGATGCCTTGTAAGACACTGAAATTGGCTGGTACCTTGGCTTGGAAAGGGAATTCTCGCAAAATACGGGAGCAGAAGGCGTGGATGGTTGAGATGTATGCCGAACTCATCTGATCAAGGAGGGTGTCTCTATCGGTTATGTTCTCTGCTTCGTTGAGTCTCTCGAGGACGCGTTCCTTCATTTCAGCGGCGGCTTTCTCTGTGAAGGTGATGGCGACAATATTTTGCGGATTGACGTTACCGTTACGCAAAATTTCGAGATAGCGTTCAACCAACACAGTGGTTTTCCCGGAACCAGCACCGGCGGTTACGCAGACGTGTGTTTCTATGTTTAGCGCGTCTTGTTGTGACGGGGTAAATTGCATCTTTTGATACTGTTCCTTGATTAACGGCACCACGGAGCGTGCCTGTTACTCTTAATCCGGGAGTGGGATAACTGCTGCTGCTGCTATTGCAAGTTGCACAGTGTCTCCAGGTTTTTTCGTTTCGATACCGGGATTGTGATGCACGGCTTTAAGCGGGATGTCTGCGGCGGCCAATTGGTATTCTTCTATCCTGCCCAAGTAGTTGACTGCGGTAATCTTTGCCGTTATTGTGTTTTCGGCGCGGTTACCATCATTCTGATTGTTGTTGACGCTGAGTGCTTCAGGGCGAATTGAGCACTGCACAGGTGTTCCCTCGCTTAAGTTGTGATAAACCGTTTTGGAGTGGAGTGTTCCGACAGGGGTCTCAATGGTGGCGTGCCCGTTTGATGTGTGCTGGACTTTACCCGAAATAAAATTGGTTTCCCCAACGAAACTTGCCACAAAGGCGTTCTTTGGGAACTGATACACCTCGCGTGGGGTGCCGACTTGAATGACGATGCCGTCTTGCATGATTGCCATCCGATCCGCCATAGACAGTGCATCTACTTGATCGTGTGTGACGTAGAACATTGTAATATTGGTTCGGTCATGGATCTGTTTGATTTCGTCGCGCATCTGTTGTCGGAGGGCGGCATCAAGGTTGCTAATTGGTTCGTCGAGCAGGAGTACGCTCGGTTCAACGACAAGGGCGCGAGCGAGTGCGATGCGCTGCTGTTGCCCACCGGAAAGGGTGTTGACTGCCCGGTCATGATAGTCTTCCATTTGCACCATCTCCAATGCCCGCGCGATCTTTTCAGAGCGTTCTGATTTTTCGAGTTTGCGGAGTGTCAATCCGTATTCGATATTTTCGGCGACAGACATGTGGGGCCAGAGGGCATAGTTTTGGAAGACCATCCCGGTATTGCGTTGATGCGGTGGCACGTTGTTCATGAGGGTATCGTCAAACCGTAATTCTCCGGTATCGGGTTTGTAGAATCCAGCAACGATGCGGAGAAAGGTCGATTTGCCGCACCCAGACGGGCCGAGGAGGAAAAAGAATTCGCCTTTCTCAATTTTCAGGCTCACGTCGTTGACCGCAAGCGTCGTATCGAATGCTTTTGTGACATGGGTTAATTGAACAGCAACTGCCATATTTTTAATTTTCCTTGCGGAGAAGCAACGTGGGTTTGGCATTTGACGTGCTTTTGCGTCGCCTTCCACTGCGTTTCATGCTTGGTTTCTTTTGCTGTATCAGTCGCGAGAGGTGTTAGGACTCCCCTTATTTTTTTAATTGCTGGTTACTCTTCTGTTTCTGGGATGTCCTTCACACAGCGAAAGCCGATGGTACTGCCAGATGAGAGGTGATACCATCTATCTGCGACGCGCAGGTCCTCAGGACTCCCGCCCCAGCCGCCACCGCGTAGTATCCGGAAATTTTCGGTATCTGGCGCGATCTTTCTACCGAAGCGCGGGTTATTTTCGGGGCTCATGCGATAGAATTCGCTGTTGTATTCGTCGAAACACCATTCCCAGACGTTGCCTGCCATGTCGTATAGGTTATAGCCGTTTGGCGGGAAACGTCCGATCGGGGCTGTCCACTTCCAGGTATCTGCGCCATTTGTGCCGCCGAGATTGGCATCCGTTCTTGTTATTATATCACCATTGGGG
>RKRO01000082.1 GCA_007571355.1 Candidatus Poribacteria bacterium
AACACTTGATAAAAAGAATTTCATTGATAAGGGTTTCCTGGAGGATAGTGATGCCTTTGCAGGTCATGATTTTGAAGTCATCGACGTAAGGACTAGGATAGAGATTGAGTATAAGGACCTGCTTTCCGCTAAGCCAGAGACGACAACAATTGTGGTTCTTCCACCGATTCCTTGTGAATTTCCAGACGGGGAGAATCCACTAAGTCAGGTCGTATCGCATAATCTAAGCAACGTTACAGAGAGAGTAGGAACCGAAGATCTTACGCCAGAATCTCTTATGGACATACGAACGCATGATGGGCTCCTAAAAGCAATAAAGCCTAATAGAGATGCGTTAGGAGGGCTTGCGGCACGCTGGGATGATCCAGACCCCGATGCCGATCCAGCCGATCCAACCGACCAGGATTCTCCGCCTAATATGTTTAGGGTCCCAATCGTGATCCTAAATGCACCTGATAATTCGCCTCCTCAGGAGGGATTGTCGGGATGGCATTTTGACATTTCCTATAATCCGCAGATCCTTGAAGTCATTGGTGTCGTTGAAGGCGATTTTCTGAAGCAAGGGAACGTAGGAACTCACTTTGAACAGGGAATAGTGCATCAAGATTTCGGAGAAATCATTCGTATCAGCCAAGTACGCCTTGCTGCCGCTGCTGGAACGGTCAAGAATCCGAAGGTTACGCCCAAGGGACATGTTGAATGGGAAACTAGAGTTGATGGGAGAAAACCTACCCATTCCAAAATAGGTGCTACGGGCACAGGTGAGCTCGTATCCATCTGTTTCAGAGTCAAGGAATTCGCTGAGGAGTCCTTGGGCTTGCACAACGTGCAACTCAGCGATTCAGGAGGTGTCCGGTTAGATTACACCACTATCGTCCATCCTATTGTTGTGACGCATCAGTTCCCGCCAGAGGATGTCAATCGTGACACCGTGGTCAATACCAAAGACCTCATGGTTATCGCCGCGAGCCTCGGGCTTGCGAAGCCGATCAACCCACGCGCGGACGTGAACAATGACGGCATTGTGAACGCATTGGATCTCGTCATTGTGGCACAACACATTGCGGATAGAACACCCGCCATTGAGGTTAGAAAGTTCAATATGCCTGCACCTGCACTTCTTACAGATGCTATGGTGCTTGATCCCGCAATAATCCACACATGGATTGATATCGCACAAGTTGAAGACGACGGTTCAACCGTCTTCGACCTCGGTATCGCCAATCTTGAAGCACTTCTTGTCTCTCAGATGCCGACGGAGACGAAGCTTTTGCTGAACTATCCGAATCCGTTCAACCCTGAAACCTGGATACCGTATCAGTTAGCAGAAGCAACGGAGGTCACGGTTTCAATCTACGCCATGAATGGCTCCTTGGTTCGGACGCTGGCACTCGGGCATCAAGCAGCGGGCGTTTATCAGAACAAGAGTCAGGCAGCGTATTGGGATGGCAAGAATGAACTCGGCGAGGCTGTTGCAAGCGGTGTCTATTTCTATACCCTCACTGCAGGCAATTTCTCCGCAACGGGCAAGATGCTGGTTCGGAAATAATCTATCCTATAAGTTAGGGGTAAGTTTCAAACTTGCCCCTAACGATACCATAGGGGCGGGTCTTGTGTCTACTCCTATACCATATGGTCAAAAACGATCAATTCAAAAACATGGAGGTTAAACATGTTTCGTTCAATTTTATCTATGAGATTTTTTTTGCAATAACTATGCCATTGTTAATGGTGGGAATAACCGCTCCATCAGCACAAGCGGAAATTGTATTGATAAAGGGGTTGAGACTTGGAAATCGATATGGTGGAGCCTCTAATCTTCCCGACAAGGGTGGAAATTCCTTTATTATTTTTCAACAATACGATAATAATTGCGGACCCACGTCTGCTGAGATGGTGCTACATTACTACGGTATTAACGCAGTTTTGGGCGAGGTCTGGCGAGAGGGAGGCATCCATAACGTCGATATAGGTACATTTCCAAATGAAATAGAGGATGCACTCGACGGTTTAGGTGTACCCTCAGATCATTTCCGTAGTGTGACCACAAGGCACTTGCAGCATTTTGTCCGCGAGAGCCGTCCACCTATCGCTCTCCTCAGACTTGGATTAAAAGCATTTCATTATGTTGTAGTCGTCGGATACAAGACTGCTGCGAATGGTGATGTCACTGACGTTTTAATTGCGGATCCAAACGGCGATTTCAAATGGTGGGATTACAAGTACTTCTTAGATGCTTGGTCCTTACGGAACACTGACTTCGCTGGCGGCAAAAACTATGGAACTGGCGGGGCTTTTATCACGACCTTTGTTAATATCAAATCGGCCCCTTATACGATGATTGTGCCAAAGGCACCACCAACATCGCATTTTAAACCTTATTGGTCAGAAATGAGGGCATTTACGATTAAAGGGCAGTTTCATTTCTTCCCTGTTAAGCGGAGAAATTGGACAAAAACGGTTACCTTTGACCAACCATTTGATTTCTACACGCTTTCAGCTTTTGAACCTGTGCAATGGAAGTTTTGGGAAGGGGAATGGAATCTGCTGCGATTCGGGAACTCATCAATAGATCGCAATGAAAAAGTTGGAGATAAGAGTGTTAAGGTAAAAGGTACGATTGCAGATGGTTGGGTCGATCAAGGTACTATGTGGGTGGTACTAAGAGCATATAGCGAAACTCCTCCGCTGGAAGTCCATTCCTTTACTGTTTCTGGTATCAGCAATGGGACCTCAATTACCTCCGGTGAAAAAAGAACTATCTCTGTTTATGTCAAATCGCAGCACGGTACTCCAATCGGAGGCGTTTGGGTTCGCTTCGAGGATACTAATGATAAAGAGATATCCTTCTCAACTTCTGCAAACAGAACTAACAGCAGCGGTAGGGCTTCGACTACGTTATATACCGGAAGTGAAGGTTCCGCAGACTTCACCGTGAAGGTTGATGGTTTGCAGCCCAAATCTTACAACCTCAAAATTGTAGGAAGAGAAAAATCTTACGACAAGACTTGGAAAATCAACGGCACCATACAGACATTCTGTTTTAGCAAGAGGAAATGGGAAGTTAAGGTATACTACTTTAAGCTCCCAGAAACCTTTATCAGAAGTACACTTAGTCGCGGAACCAATAATTCCAAAAACGCCTTTGTGAGAAACCTAGGTTGGCATAATTCTAACACTATGAAAGCAGAGGTTGGACTCTTACAGAAAGGTTGCTTTCTTCGGCGTGAATGGGTACAGGTCAGAATTGCCGGCAGATATAAAGTCGTTGCAGGTCAGAGACCTATACAGGGCGCGCCTTCTCTCACGCCTGAACTGGATACCTTATCAGAATATTGGCAAGATTTGTCGCAAGTTCCCATAGAGACGGATGTATTCACGAACTATCCGAATCCCTTTAACCCTGAGACGTGGATACCGTATCAACTTGCAACGCCTGCAGAGGTGACGGTTGATATCTACGCCGTGGATGGGCAACTGGTGCGAACGTTATCGCTGGGCCATCAGCTAGCAGGCATGTATCAAAGTAAGTCCCGCGCTGCCTACTGGGATGGACGCAATGCCCAGGGCGAACCTGTAGCGAACGGTGTCTATTTCTACACACTCACGGCAGGAGATTTTATGGCAACCCGCAAGATGTTGGTTCTGAAATAGTATCAATAAAAGCAGGCACGGTTTCCTAACCGTGCCAAAAGGAGTTTTTCGATGCGCTTAACTTTTGTGTTTTTAAGTGTTTTGTTAGTAAGTTTTCTGTCGTTCTCTTTCTTGGGATGCGATACTGCGAATGAGATGATGGACGATATCGTTGACGATGGGGTCCAGCCTCCGGATGCTATAGTTGAGCCGATTCTAGATAGCGTGATGCAAGGTGCCACCTTCGGCACGCTCGATCATCAGGAAACGATCCGCGGTGTCGCCTTCAGTCCAGATGGACTGACGCTTGCCAGTTTAGGAGAAAACTATCTCAAAGTGTGGGATCTACACACCGAACAAGCCAAACACACTATCCCTATCCCTCCGGGGCATGAATATATCGCGATCAATATGATAGGTGGAGGCTCACTATTCCTTTTCCGAGAATTCGCCGGTGGACTTAGCGTTGACAAATGGGAAGAAGAGGATCCAACGCTCCAGTTCCTCCAATCAGTTGCTCCTATAGGGAACCGAATATTTATGAGAAGTGTTGGCTTGGGCTTGGTCGAGGGAAAACTCGCCATCGGCAGCAGCGACCAAACCGTCCGTATATGGAAGAATCTAGCAGAGAATCAGGGTGATCCGCAATTTACCCTTAGACCTGGGGGGCAGGTCTGGGCTGTGGCTTTTAGCCCAGATGAGCGGATCCTTGCAGGTGGCGGGGGTTTTGAAGGTGTTCACTTATGGGACGTGGGCACCGGGGAACCTATAGGTGTCCTCAAAGCAGATACAGCCCAAGTTGAGGGACTCGCTTTCAGTCCTGATGGGCAGATGCTTGCTGTTGCAACCGGAAGAGGCGACGGCGAAGCCATTCACTTATGGGATATCGCCACGCAGCAGCTCATAACTACCCTCAAAGCGGAAGGATATACAGTCCGAAAGGTCGCCTTTAGTCCTGATGGACAGACAATTGCTGGGGGTGCCTATTACCCAGTTGGCCCCGGAGTCCTTTTGTGGAAACTAAAATAGTGTCGCGGGCATGGGGGGCGCGTATCCCATATATTAATGTAGATATAGAAGGTACCATATACTATCGGCGGAAGTCAGCATTATCTCCTGCGGCTCCACTTGCACCTTTTCTGTCCAATAGACAGGCACTGCCGCAAACCGCCTTACTCACGAATTATCCAAACCCGTTTAATCCGGAAACGTGGATACCGTATCAACTTGCAACGCCTGCAGAGGTGACAGTTGATATCTACAGCATGGATGGACAACTGGTGCGGCGGTTGTCGCTGGGGCATCAGCCCGCGGGAGGATATCAAAGCAAATCTCGCGCTGCTTATTGGGATGGCAAGAACGCGCAGGGTGAACCTGTGGCGAGCGGTGTCTATTTCTATACCCTCAAAGCGGGTGAGTTCTCTGCCACCCAGAAGATGTTGATACGGAAGTAACTTTACCATTCCCCTCTTATTCCCCCCTGATAAGGGGGTTAGGGGGGTTGTCTTCCTAAAAGTGTGCCCCTCTGCTTCCCCCCCCTGCTTGCGGGGGGGTTAGGGGGGTATCCTACATGTCGGAACGGGCGATGAATCGCCCTACGACGAACCTGCCCGTTTGTCGTAGGGAAGCCATTGAGGGTTCTCCCGTCAATTACCGATAAAGCCCGTAAGGATTGAAACACATTCTATCGAAGCGAGGGGCCTCTGCTTCCCCCCTGACAAGGGGGGTTAGGGGGGTTGTCTTCCTAAAAGTATACCGCTCTGCTTCCCCGCTGCTTGCGGGGGGGGTATCTTCTTAAAAATGTGCATTTATTTTCGGATGCTACGATAATAACGCCAGTTAAAAAAAATAGGAGCGATTCCCTCAGCAGACGCACATTCGCCAAAAACGCAAGAGAGTCCCCGAAAAACGGCGATTTTTAGAAGGGCAACCCCCCTTGATCCCCCCTTATCAGGGGGTAGGACGACGCTCAGCGGAACGGGCGATGGATCGCCCTACGACGAACGCTTTACTTCCCCTGCTTGTGTTTTTCTCTCTGCTTCCCCCCTGCTTGCGGGGGGAGTTAGGGGGGATCTTCATAAAAGTGGGCATTTAGGTTTCCAAACACCAACCCCCAAAGTTCTTTTACGCCGATACATGTCATGAAAGCAAGAGCCTCAGCATGGATGTCGGCGTTCATTCCACAGACATTTCTATTTATCCCGCTTCAGAACCGCTTCAGAAAGCCCTCAAGATTTGTTTACTGCCAAAATTGACAGCAACGCCAGCGTACGCTATAATTGTTATATAGAATCAAGTCAATTGCGATTAATTGAGGGACAAGTGAATGTTCACTGCCAATTTTCGGAATCTTATATCTATTGCTTTTTGTGTCGCGTTTTTTGGGGGAGCACATCTATGTCCAGTGCTTGCGGATGAGGATGCGGCACCCATAAGACTGGAGAAAATTGTGGTAACCCCGGGGCGTTTTACCATTTACGAGGGTACATCAACAAGAATAGCCATCTCCAAACAAGAAATTGAAAGGTTCCCGTTAGTCGATAACGATGTCATGCGGGCCGGACACGTCTTTCCCGGGGTCGTTTCCAGCGATTACAGTGCGCGCTTCAGTGTCCGAGGCGGCGAAAAAGGCGATATATCCGTCAGATTAGACGGCCTGGAACTCTATAATCCGTATCACCTTCAAGATTTCGGCGGCGCAGTTTCACTGATCGGTCTTGACCTTGTTCAGAATACGCAGCTGCTGATGGGCGGCTTCCCCGCCGAATACGGAGAGAAGATGTCCGGCGTTTATGACATCACCACAAGGACACCCAACACAGACCAACTCTCGGCAAATTTCGGGATCGACCTGATTAACGCAACAGCTACCCTCGAGGGACCGCTTACTGAGAAAGGCAGCTGGCTCCTCTCCGCACGACGTGGATATATTGACCTCATTCTTGCACTCATCGACCTCAATGAAGACTATAATCCCCAATATGCTGATGTCTATGGGAAATTCACATATCAACCGACACCCGCTGACACACTCACGCTTAATGGGCTATACGGTTGGGACAAGAATCATCAACGTTTGGATGATGTAGACAGTAACTTGGATTCCCTGTACAATAATTCAACAGTTTGGGCAAAGTGGCGACATACCTTTGATGATTCATACTGGACAGATGTCTTCATCTTCGGGGGGATCTCTAATCAGGATAGAACGAGCGGAAAGGCGGACTTTGATGATCGAAATTTTAGTTTTTTCGGGACAAAAACAGAACTAACAGCAACCCTTTTTGACAAACACACCGTTCGTACAGGTGTAACTTGGCGATGGCTGACAGCACAGTATGAATATAACGTCCAAGAACGGCAGGCAGGTATAGACACCTACAAGCCGATCCTCGCGGATGTTGACGATAGGGGCGGCGAATTCAACATGTTCCTACAAGATGAGTGGCAGCTCCATTCAAAACTCGCGCTCAATGTCGGCGGACGCTATGTCTATCAACAGTATCGAGAAGAAGGTATTCAACGTTATGAAATTGGACCGAGAGTCGCACTTGCAGTAAAACCGACGAACAACTTTATTTTACGCGGGGCTTGGGGCATTTACCATCAGCCCGTTAGCCTCATGGGTGTCCCTGTGGAGGACGGTATTGAAACCGTCGGACGTGCCGAAAATGCTGTACATCACGTCATCGGTGCTGAATACACCCCTACCGATAATTTCTTCGTCCGTGTCGAAGGCTACTACAACACTTATGATAATCTTGTCGGACGGTTGCGCGAGTTCGGACGGCAAAACCAAATTTTCGAGCCAGCGCAGTCCGGAGATGCCAGAGGTCTCGATGTGTTCATGACACACGCCGTTTCAAACCGCTTATCGTGGACGCTCGGTTATGCTTACGGTATTGCTGAAGAAGTCGCCGGCGATGAGACAATTTTCCGTCAACGTGACCGCAGGCACGCTTTTGCCATTAGCAGCAGCTACCAGTTTGCCCCGACTTGGCATCTCTATATCAGTTGGCGTTTCCATACAGGTGAACCGAGGACACCGCTTATTCACACAGAAGTTCCACAAGCGGACGCGAATATCCTTTGTGACCGGCAGTTCGGTGCCACCCACTCCGAACGGATGCCTGCTTATCATAGCCTCGATTTTCGGATGACAAAACGGAGTCCCTATCGGCGATGGGAACTCTCTTGGTATTTCCAGATTTTGAACTTATATAACCAGCGGAATTTGGATCAATATGCCTTCAGCGAAGTCCGTGACGAAGAAACAGATGCTATTATTGACTGTGCTGTTGATGAAGAACCCCAATTACCCATCCTTCCAACCTTAGGTGTGACGGTGCGTTTCTAAATCAGTAACCAGTAACCAGTTATCGTAAAATCTATAATTCCCTATACACACCCGCTTTCACAAAAGAGGGCGCGTAGGGGCGAGGCGACCTCGCCCATCAGAAAAAAAGTGTATACATTTTCAAAATCTACTATAAAAGAG
>RKRO01000249.1 GCA_007571355.1 Candidatus Poribacteria bacterium
CTGTATTGATGCTGTGATTATCAATCGTATTTTCCCCGATGGTGTTGATGCAGCGTATTTTGAGGCTTGGAAACAGGCGCAGCAGCATTACATTAAAGCGGCCATGAACTATTTCTCGGATGTGCCCATCTGGAAGGTGAACCTCTTCGCAGAAGAAATTGTTGGAGAAGAGGGACTGCACCGATTGGCAGAGGCACTCTATGCTGATATCAATCCAGCAGATCGGTTCTCTGAAGAAAAACCGTATCAATTCCAAAAAACAGAAAATGCCTATCAATTGTCTATGCGTCTGCCTTTTCTGAGTAAAGAGGAAATTGGGTTAACAAAACACGGCGATGAGTTGATTGTCACCGTCGGAGGCTTCAAGCAGCATGTCGCGTTACCGCGAACCCTCTCGAATAAAAAGACAATTGGCGCGAAGCTGACAGGCGACCAGCTCCTGGTTAAGTTTGAGGCAGGGAATCCGAGATAAAGAGATGTAATTGGGAAGTGTATGAGAGTCAAAACAGATAGAGCGGTTTACATTGTAACAGGTACAACGTTTTTGACGTTCTTAATGATAAACCGTGTTGGAAGTATTGGGCTTCTCGACCCCAAACTATTAATTTGGCTTCTCTATCCAGACATATTAATTGCAGCCATCTTGTTTTTTTGTTCTATCTTGCAAGCGGATGAAGACGTATCTTTACTCTCAAGCAGTGCCATTTTTGGGGTAGCAATGGTGCTGACGTACGTTCCGATAGATTGGCTTTTCTCGCGGAAGGTAGGCCTTATCTTCTATCTGCGTTCAGATTTTTTGGCAAATGTGACCACACCGATTGGAATCATCTTGAATTGGGTGGTGTTCGCGACGTTAGCGGCTTACTGTTATCAACGCCTCGGGACGATTTTTGAAACCCGTTTTGCGGATAGGTCTGAGACCTCCAGGCTCGGTTTTGTGGGGACTGCGGCATTGGCAGCAGGACTTACCGGTATAGGTGCCGCGCTTGGCAGTGTCGTGATTTACGCCCTTGGCACATCACATCTATGGATCTGGAATGCCGCACAAGTGGATCACATACCGCAGATTGCGTCCGTTCCGGTTTTTGTGCCGATCACTTTTTTGATCACGTTTCTGTTATGTCCGTACTTCTTCGGCGTAACCGACAGTTTTATGAGGAAGCAGCACACCGGTGTGGCTGGGATACGGTGTGCCATTTTTATGGGTGCACTTCAGTTTCTCGGTTTTCTAATGTTTTACGCGTGGAAATAAGATTGCCCATTCGCATAGAAAAAGACTTTTTAGTTTGTGTAATATAGGAAAGTCAATAATTATTGAAACACATCCTATCGAAACGAGGTCCCTCTGATTCCCCCCTGACAAGGGGGGAGGGGGGTTGTCTTCCTAAAATTGTGCATTTATTTTTGGATTTTACTATAAAATATATTCACACTTGTCGCATAGGAGACCGTTGGTCTCCTGTGCTTCCATGAGAACGAACTTCACACAGAGGAAAACTAATTGCAGCAAAGAAAAATCAGCGGCATACCAATTCGTTCGACAACGATTTTAGCCGTACGGCGTGACGGGCAGGTTGCTATTGGTGGCGATGGCCAAGTCACTTTAGGGGATACGGCGATCAAACACGGTGCGCGGAAAATTCGTAGGATTCATAACGACAAGGTACTGATCGGTTTCGCCGGTTCCGCATCGGATGCGATCACGCTGTATGAAAATTTAGAGAAGAAGTTGGAGCAGTATCGCGGAAACCTCCAGAAATCGGCAGTAGAACTTGCACGTGAGTGGCGCAGCGATAGGGTCCTGCGCCAAGTGGACGCGCTGATGATTGCTGCAGATGTCGACGATAGTTACCTCATTTCAGGGAGCGGCGATGTCATCGCGCCCGACGACGATGTGCTCGCTATCGGTTCCGGTTCATCTATTGCCCTCGCAGCAGCGAAAGCCCTGCTCAAATACGCAGATTTAACAGCAAGGGAGATTGTTTCAGAAGCACTCCAACTGACAAGTGAAATCTGTATCTATACCAACGCCCGAATTGAAATTGATATGATAGACACATAGCCCGATGCAAAATGGATAAATTTGAATAACTTCCCAGGAGGTTTGACCTTGGAGAAATCTAATGCAATACACGAAAACAGCACTTTAGCAGAGGCACTCACGCCGCGGCAGATTGTTCAGGAATTGGATAAGTATATCATCGCGCAATTTGAGGCGAAGCGGTGTGTCGCTATTGCCCTACGCAACCGCGCGCGTCGACAAATGTTAGGTGAAGATATGCAAGACGAGGTTTCACCTAAAAACATTATCATGATCGGTTCAACAGGCGTTGGCAAAACCGAGATCGCACGTAGACTTGCACGCCTTGTCGACGCGCCGTTTATCAAGGTAGAAGCGTCGAAGTATACCGAAATCGGTTATGTCGGCCGCGACGTTGAATCCATGATTCGCGATCTGACTGAAATTGCCATTGGGCGTGTTAAAGCCGAGCAAGCCGAGGCAGTCGAGGAAAAGGCGCGGGAATTCACCGAAGAACGGCTCCTTGATTGTATTTTTCCGATGCCGCGTTCGCTGCAGCAGCGCCCACGTTTGGAAAAAGAGGCCATCGACGAAACTGAGGAAGAGGATGAGAATGCAGCCCTTCAACTGCCTTTCGACCTGGGAATCGACGCTGAAGCCGAAGCCGAAGAAGACCGTGAAAGAGAAAGAGAACGCTATCTCAAAACCCGCGAAAAATTTAGAGAATGGCTGCGGGCAGGTAGGCTCGAAGATAAACCTGTCGAAATCAACGTCAAACATCAGAGCGTACCCTTCGTTGAAATCTTTTCACCCAGTGGTATTGAGGAGATGGATATCAATTTCAAGGATATGTTTAGTAACATCCTTCCGAACCAGACGAAGAAACGACGCGTTCCTGTTTGCGAGGCGCGGACAATCTTGATGCAAGAGGAATCTGAAAAACTCATTGATATGGATGCTGTCATCAGTGAAGCCATCCACCGTGTTGAAGATTCCGGTATTGTCTTTTTAGATGAAATTGATAAGATCGCGGGTAGAGAATCGCGGCACGGACCCGATATCTCGCGCGAGGGCGTACAGCGGGATATCCTCCCGATCATTGAAGGTAGCACAGTAACTTCAAAATACGGGGCTGTGCGTACACACCACATCCTCTTCATCGCTGCTGGTGCCTTCCATGTGTCAAGCCCATCCGACCTAATCCCTGAGCTACAAGGGCGATTTCCAATTCGAGTGGAACTGAAAAGTCTGAATAAGGATGACTTTAAGGCTATCTTGACAGAACCTAAGAATGCGTTGGTGAAGCAATACACCGAACTGCTCAAGACTGAAGGGATAGAAGCCACGATTACCGATGACGCAATTGATGAAATTGCCGCCCTCGCTTTCCAAGTTAATGAATCGGTTGAGGATATCGGCGCACGCCGCCTGCACACTATCATGGAAAAACTCTTTGAGAATCTCTTCTTTGACGCACCAGACCTCGAAAAGAGAGAGATCACGATTGATGCAAACTATGTCCAATCCGAATTGGCTGAAATCGTCAAAGACCAAGATTTGAGCAGGTATATCCTCTAAGTTGATTGCCGAGACGGTGATTTTCCCTGTGACTCACGTAACGCGATCGACAAAGCACACTAAACTGTTGAAGTAGCCGCTTGTCCATTGGGCAAGCGGAAGGGAACGCATTGTGCGAAATTTCCAAGTTTTCGTATTTTCCTCCCTATTTTATCTCTTCTTTCTACCGACTCTTTTCTCACAAGATATAACGCTGGGGCGTTTGCTTGAAAGTAACAGAGCACCGTTCGACACAACAGCGATAAATGCCATTGTCTTCTCACCTGATGGCACACGGCTTGCCGTCGCAACCGCAAACCGTGTTATGTTATATGATACTTATACTGGCAAAGCAGTGGCAATGCTACCCGCATTGATGGATACCCTAACCGCGCTGGCGTTCTCACCCGATAATCAGACAGTGGCTGGCGCAGGCACGGATGCTACCCTCCACCTCTGGAACGTATATACGGGTGAACACACAACCGACTTCACAGGACACGTTTATCCGATTGTATCGTTAGCATTTTCACCGGATGGGCAGACCCTCGCCAGCGGAAGTTTCAGCGAAATATGTCTCTGGTCGCTCAGAACAGAACAACCCGTCCGTGCTGCTGTCCTTCACGGACACCGGGATATGGTTACCACATTGGCGTTCTCACCCGATAGCAAAATACTTGCCAGCACGAGTTTTTACGGTACCATTCTATTGTGGGACGTGGAGACCTGTCAACGCCGACACAGTCTCGCTGCGCATACAGATTCAATTTTAGCACTTGCATTCTCACCGGATGGGCAGACCCTCGCCAGCGGGGGATATTGGAGCGCGGACACGGAGAGCACCATCCGTATATGGGATATACATACCGGTCAACTTCTGAGGACCTTTGAAGGCCATACCGAGCCGATCTTCGCCTTAGCGTTCACGCCAACGTCGGACGGTGTTTATGGAAACACACTCATAAGTATAGGGTGGGACAACGCAATTCGTCTCTGGAACCCGCAAACAGCGGAATTAAAAGGAACTTTTGAAAGCGATACCGCTCCGATTCTTACCCTAACATTTTTACAAGGCCCCGTGTCCGTTACTGCGGATACCCACGGCATTACGCTGGCAAGTGCAAGCCTTGACGGTACGATTCGCTTGTGGTCTCTAACATCTGTGCCAAGACGGTGGGATGTCAACGCCGACGGTGTTGTCAACGTTTTAGATTTAACCTTTATTGCCTCATGCTTTGGACAAAGTTCACCAGACCTCAACGGTGACGGCATCGTCAATATTTTGGATTTAGTGCTCATTGCACAGCACATGGGCGAATAGAAAGCAGTCAAATGAGCCAGCAGCAAAATTACACGACACAAGAGAATTTGCCACTTGACACAATCCCCTTTTTATGCTAAAATAGCAGTGCTTAAATCAGATACCGAAAAGAAGGAGAAGTCCATGAAATTATTACAAACATGCACGGCTCTGTTGGTGTTACTTGCATTCGTTTCACCGTTATTCGCTGAGGGACAGGCGGTCGAAGAAGCACCTTCTCCTGTCAAAAAATATGCTGAATTCACACTGAGCGGCACCTATACCGATACCAAAGTCGTTAGCACCTTCGGCACCTCCTCAACAAAAACCATCCGCGGACTCTTTAAAAAATTGGACGCACTCAAGACAGACGATGGTCTCGCGGGCGTTATTTTCAAAATAGAAGGGGTCAGCGTAGGATGGGCAACACTCCAAGAAATCCGAAACAAACTAAACGAATTCCGGGCAGCAGAAAAAGAGACAATCGCCTATCTCGAAAGCGGCGGGAACGCCGAATATCTCCTCGCTGCTACAATGGATCGCATCGTCCTGATGCCTACCGGTAGCCTTAACCTCACCGGCTTACGTGCCGAAGTCCTTTTCTACAAAGGGCTGCTCGACAAATTGGATATTCAGGCGGATATGTTAGCAATGGGGAAATACAAATCCGGTGTCGAGCCCTACATGCGTGAGGGCATGTCGGATGCGTTCCGTGAATCAATGACGGCTTTATTGGATGATCTGTACGCCCAATTGCTGAACCACATCGATGAGGGGCGAGACGGTATACCGACGGAAACGGCCTCAGATTTGATAAACCGTGGTCCTTTCACAGCAAAAGAAGCGGCGCACGAAAAATTAGTTGACGTTTTGCAATACTACGACGAATTGGTAACGACGCTAAAAGCTGCATCTGAAGACGAAAAGGTAGCGGTCGTCAAGCCGAGTTTTGAACGTAAACGGACAGTCCCGGATATGAACAGTTTCGCCGGACTTATGCAGCTATTCAGCATGTTGAACCCACCACAACGTGCGCAGGTTACCGCGGAAAATCAGATTGCACTGATCTATGCCAGCGGTACCATTTTACCCGACATTGATTCCATCTTCACGCCAATGTCAATGATTACACCGAAAACATTAAAGAAAGCGTTTGAGAAGGCACGCACAGACGATTCCGTTCGCGCTGTCGTGTTGCGTATTGACAGTCCGGGCGGCTCCGCACTCGCTTCTGACCTAATATGGCGAGATGTGATGCTCACACAACGCGAGAAACCGGTGGTCGTTTCTATGGGCAATGTCGCTGCCTCTGGTGGCTACTATATAGCCATGGCAGCGGGCACAATCGTCGCACAACCCAGCACGCTAACCGGTTCGATCGGTGTGTTCGGGGGTAAACTGAATCTCAAAGGACTCTATAACAAAGCCGGGCTGACGAAAGAGATTATCGCACACGGTCAGAACGCTACCCTATATTCGGACTACGGCGGTTTTACCCCGACGGAACGTGAACGCGTCGAAAAGATGATGCGAACCGTCTATGAAGATTTTGTCAACAAAGCCGCAGCGGGCAGAAGCAAATCCTTTGACGACATCGACGAAATCGCGCAAGGGCGGGTCTGGACAGGCAGGCAGGCACAGGAACTCGGACTCGTGGATGAACTCGGTGGACTTGATGACGCACTCTCTATCGCCAAAAAACAGGCAGGTTTTACCGAAGACGACAAACTCAACCTCATTGTGCTACCGAAGCAACGACCGTTTTTTGAACAACTCATAGAGCAGATAATCGAAGATACAGAGGGTTCAATTCAGGTGCCGTTACAATTGACATCAAGGCATCCTGTGCTGTCCATGTTAGGAAAGCAGTCGCAACATCTCCTCGCTTGGCTAAGTCTGTTCGGTTTTGAAGGTGGCACACAAATTGTAACAATCTTACCTTACGATATTTCAATTCGGTGATTTTATGAGTTCCAAAAACGAATTTCACATTGATGTAACTGACGAACAGGTCGTTTTTTTTCAAGAGAACGGATACCTAAGCATTCCGCGTATCACAACGGATGAAGAGGTCGAATGGCTTAAGGGCATTTACGATGAACTTTTCACCGGACGGACAGGCGAAGCGGAGGGACGCTATTTCGATCTTGCCGGTCCACGGGCACACACCGGGAAAGAGACGTTGCCACAGGTATTGGGGCCAGAGGCGCAATTCCCTGAACTCCGTGAAACTATCTATTTTCGGAACGCGCATCGGCTCGCCGCGAAATTGCTCGATGTTGAAGTTGAAAAGGTCGGCGGTGGCGGGCACATGATCTTAAAACCGGCGCACTATGGCAATGAAACACCGTGGCATCAAGACGAGGCGTACTGGAATCCCGAAATTCGTCCGCATAGCCTAAGCGTCTGGCTTCCACTTGATAAGGCGACGCTTGAGAGTGGGTGTCTCCAATTTATCCCAAAATCGCATAAAGGAGCAGTGCGTTGGCACCGGCATATTGACAACGATCCACTCGTACACGGGTTAGTGACGGATGATGTTGATGTATCCAAAGCGATCGCTTGTCCGATACCTGCGGGGGGCGCGACGTTCCACCACTGTCGGACTTTGCACTACGCCGCACCCAATAGCACCCCAGAAGCACGGAGAGCGTATATCCTCGTCTTCGGCGGACCTCCGCAAAAATTGGATAAGCCAGCACACCGTCCGTGGCAGAAGGAAGAGCAAGAAGCACTTGCAAAATTGAAATCGTTAGCCGCACGTGCTTAATGCTGCTTGCGCGCGGTGAAATCGTTTTGAAAACGGTGTTTTCTTGTCACTAAAAGTACGCAGCCTGAAACGAAGTGGAAGGGTTTTGCTGGGGTATTCTGTGGATTTCTTCAGGTCTACGAAAAGGGACATCAAACTTCTAATTTACCTTACCGAACTGCAAGGAAAAGTAAAAGTATGAAGATTATCTGCACCGGAATTAGTTGTTCCGGACGCAAAGAATTGATGGCAAATTTTAAAATACTCTGCATGAAGAAGAAGTTGAACATCGGCTTCTTCAATGTTGGTGACGTTATGCACCGTGCCGCCGCAGAATCCCGTGTCCATTTCACAGAAAAGGTGCTCGACTCGGATCCAGCGGTTTTATCCCTAGCGCGTCGTACTGCTTTCTACGAGATTGCCCGACGGGCAGCGTCCTATGAGCATGTTATCGTCGGGTTACACGCTTGTTTCCGATGGCGTGGCAGCCTTATTGAAGGG
>RKRO01000346.1 GCA_007571355.1 Candidatus Poribacteria bacterium
CCCTCTGATTCCCCCCTGCTTGCGGGGGGGAAGGGGGGTATCTTCCTAAAAGTGTGCACTTATTTTCGGATCTTACTATTTGAACCCCTTACAAGCACAACCGAACAGGTTATGCTACAAAGGAAGGTAGCAAATTGCGTGCCACTCTCGAAAATCTTGAATATTGGCATAATTCAGAGATAGGCACTCGGCTTCTGCACAAAATAGGGCAAATGGATTGCGGTACTGCACAAAAACGGACAGCAACGTGCAACAAGCACTGCGAAATATCAACTTATGAAAAATGAAAAAAGGGATGATGCAGCATCTCAGCGAATGAACGCCCATGAAAAGCGTTCCAGTCTGTTTGATGGACGAAAACGCAATATCACGCGAAAAAAGACACAGCCCTACAAAGAACAGTGTCTGGTGAAACGTCGAGAGTGTCTCTCGGAGAACCCTTCAGCAACCGGAGTTGAACCCAATTGAGAAGGATTCCGCCACAGCAAACAGAGTGCATATCTAATATTGAAACTTGCTAATCCTCCTGAGCTAAGAATAAAAAATGTGGACAAATCCGATATTTTGTGGTATCATTAAGTACACATATTTTAAAAGATATTCAATCCCTCGATTCTCGGGGATATGTTCTCAAAAGGAGCTTGCGCTTTGAATCGACAATCTGCAAAAAAACACGCGCGCGCGGACGCGGCGAAACGGGCACGCAACCGCCACCGCAAAGCGACGCTAAGAACAGCACTCAAACAGGCAGAAGCAGCACTTGCGGCAGGCAACGTCGAGACAGCACAAGAATTGTGCCGAACGGCGGTGAGTCTTTTGGATAGAGCTGCCAGTAAGGGTGTTATCAAAAAAGGCACAGCCAATCGTCAGAAGTCTCGACTTATCAGCAAATTGCATTCTCTCCCTCAAGCAGCAGCATAATTGTATCTCTCTATTGGATGCAAGGGGTTAGGTTACCTAACCCCTACAAGTAGAACGGAACTCGCGAGGTCCCGGAATCGCAAACGGCGAAACCTCGCGTTATCGCGAATGACGAACGCTCGCAAAGTCGCCTTAGCATGTCTGCTGACCCTTTCCCACAGCAGCGCATCCATAGCATCTGTTGTTGATAGCGCGTTTGAAAGGTATGCGGTTGAAGGGCGCGAACGCCGCTTCATCAATGGACTCGTCTACGGTGTTATCCGTTGGCAGAAGCAGTTGGATTGGGTGCTGGATCAGTTTATTAATCCTCGATTTCAGTTAGATGCGCGTCACCGCAATATCCTGCGGCTCGGCGCGTTTCAGCTGCTACATCTCGATGGAATACCTGCACACGCTGCTATTTTTGAAACCGTCCAACTTGCAGCTTCGCCCCCACGGAGCCGGAAAGGACGGAAAACTGCCGGATTCATTAATGCGGTCCTTCGCTCCGTGCAACGTGAAGGTGCAACACTCGCTTACCCGCAGCTGGAGACGAACCCGGCTGAACACATTGCATTTTCGCTCTCTTACCCGACGTGGTTGGTCCAGCGGTGGCTTGAGGCGCGCGGCGTTTCTTGGACGCTAGCGTTCTGTCGCGCCAGCAATCAGATCGCCCCGCTTGCACTCCGTGTGAATACCCGTCTAACCAAACGTGAAGATGTTTGCCGATCGTTAGCGGCGAGCGGTATCGTCGCGACCGCTTCTGAAATAGCACCCGACGGCGTAACCTTTGGAAATCGCGCGATGACCGCTTTTGATGCTGCCGGTGAAAAGACATTGAAGGATATCCTCACGCGAGAGGATATCTATGTGCAAGATGAAAGTGCGATGCTGGTGCCGTATCTACTCACGCCAGCAGACGCAAAATTCATAGTAGATTTATGTGCCTCACCGGGTGGAAAGACGACGCATCTGGCGCATCTCATGGAGAATCCTGCTGGGAAAATTGTCGCCGTGGATGTCTCAGCGGCGAAAATCGCTTTGCTGAAAAAAAACTGCCGACGCGTCGGGGCCCAGAATGTTGCAACTCGCGTGATGGACGCAACAAAAGCCGACCTCAGATTTATTCGCAGCGCGGATGCTGTCCTTATTGATGCACCCTGCTCGGGATTCGGAACACTGCGGCGACATCCCGACATTCGATGGAATAAGACTTTAAAGCAGGTTCGTGCGCTCAGCGAAATACAGTATAGCCTCTTAAAAAACGCAGCACGACATATCAAACCCGGTGGTATCCTTGTCTACAGTACCTGCAGCATCGAACCGATGGAGAACGAAGCGGTCATCCAAAGGTTTTTGGCAAATCACCCGATGTGGGTAGTGGAAAATGCACAACAATTTCTACCTGACGTACCACCAAGTATTATAACGCCACAAGGTTTTGTTCAGACATTTCCGCATGAACACGGGGTTGATGGCGCGTTCGCTGCGCGGCTTCGACGGATACCAGCAAATAAATGATAAATTTCAAGCTGTATGCTATTACAGACAGACATCAATGCGCGCCGACTCCGTTAGCCGATGTCGTCTCTGAATTGCTGGATGCGGGAATCACGGCTATCCAATTGCGTGAAAAGGATTTAAGTGATACCGAGTTGATTGAATTGGCGCGACCGATTGCCGGGTTATGCCAGAATTACGAATCGAAACTTTTCATCAACACAAGCACACACATTGCATTGGAAGTGGGTGCGGCAGGGGTACACCTCCCCAAAAATGCAGCACCTGTAACCGAAGTGAAGGCACAGGCAGGCGGCGATCTCTATGTCGGGTGTTCCGTACACAGTCTTGACGCAGCACAGAACCGGGAGGCAGAAGGCGCGGATTTTGTAACCTATAGTCCTATCTATCCGACAGCAAGTAAACCGGGATACGGTCCAACTGTCGGCATAACGTCCCTCGCTGCGGTGATAGAAGGCGTTAAACTCCCTGTCTTCGCGTTAGGTGGAATTACCCCCGCACGCGTCGCTGAGTGTCTAACGGCTGGTGCCTTCGGTATCGCTGTGATGTCAGGCGTTATGTCTCCCGAAAATGCGGCGAAACAGGCGAAGCACTATCTGTATACATTATACTAATGGTGTAGGCGAGAAAAAATGAAACAGATTTTAACAATTGCAGGTTCAGATTCAGGCGGCGGTGCCGGTATACAAGCAGATATTAAGGCGATCTCGGCGAATGGCGGTTTTGCGATGTCGGTGATTACCTCCGTAACGGCGCAAAATACGGTAGCAGTGACCGACGCATTTGATTTACCGATTTCACTAATCGAGGCACAGTTAGACGCTGTCTTCACGGATTTTGATGTTGCCAGCGTCAAGACAGGAATGCTTTCTTCATCAGCAATTGTTGAGGCAGTCTCGGCGAAGCTGCAGGAATGGACACCGCCCGTTATCGTTGTTGATCCTGTGATGATTTCCAAAAGCAAATTCCCATTGCTAAAAGCGGCGGCGATCGATAGCCTCAAAACAGCGTTGATCCCGCTGGCGACGGTGATTACGCCGAATGTTTACGAAGCGGAATTGCTCGGAGGACAAGACATCCGAAACATGGATGACGCAAAACGGGCTGCAAAAACAATCGCTGAGCTCGGTTGTCACGCTGTGCTTGTGAAAGGTGGACACCTTATTGGAGACGACGCAACGGATGTGCTTTATTGCAATGGCGAGTGGTCTTTTTTTCAAGCAGAACGCGTTGAGACAGAAAATACGCACGGCACCGGTTGCACCTATTCCGCAGCGATTGCGACTCAACTGGCGCACGGCAAAAATTTAATGGATGCTGTCAGGACAGCGAAGGTGTATATTACGGGTGCTATCCAACACGCCTTGGATATTGGGAATGGACACGGTCCAACGAACCATTTCTTTCACCGGTGATTGAAGATAAATCAAAAAAAATCATAGTCCATTTTAAAAGCGGATTACAACGGTTGTCGTCCGTCGAACCCATCCTCAATTTCGTGCCAGTAGCGGATCTTTTTTTCACCCATCCGCCAGCAGAGATAAACCTCTCGCCCTTGACGGAGGTGTGGGAAATCGACCAATCCGGGATCAAGTCCTTTCAGATGACAACCGCGCGCAGCAATCCGGTCCAAAACCTCCTGAAATCGGGCAGTTGCTTTGAGTAACTCAGGTGTGTGCCGACTCCCCCCGTTCGAGGAAACCACCTCTAAGAGGGGTGTAATCATTGCATGGAGTCCTGCAAGTTGGGCTCTTATCGCTCTTAACAGTGAAATCTCATCCATTAATTCAGGGATACATTCGTTGGCTTCTTCGACTGTAAAATATCGTTTTTTTTGCATTTTAGGTTTCCTTTCTTCTATCGTTCCTTAAGTTTACCAGAATATGCCTCAAATGTCAATTTATTAGTTTTCAGTAACCGGTAGTTAGTTGTCAGCAAAGAGGTAAGCGTTATAAAACGCCTCTTTTCTTTTATGGAGGTTTCCGATCGCCATTTTGCTGATAGTTGATTGCAAGTAAAAAATGGAAAATGAGACAAAAACTCCAGCGCAACAGAATCAAAATGTCACCCGTGCAGCTGGCATTGTCAGCATCGCTGTCATGGTCTCTCGTGTATTGGGTCTCGCCCGCGAAACGGCGATAGGGTACTATTTTCGGTCGAAAGGCAGTGCGGATGCTTTCTACCTCGCCTTCCGCATTCCGAATTTTCTACGCGATATGTTCGGCGAAGGCATCTTGAGCAAGGCGTTTATTACGACGTTTCTCGCGACAGAGGCTGAAGATGGTGAAGCGGCGGCGTGGAACCTCGCGAATCGTATCTTTAATCTGACTTTTCTCGTTTTAATCGGTATCACAGCACTCGGTATCGTTTTCGCACCTATCGTGGTCGATGTTCTGGCACGCAACAATTTTAACGAAAGTTTAGACACAGCCGCACACTTCGGATTTGAAAACAAAGTCGAACTGGCGGTTTATCTCACGCAGTTGATGTTTCCGTATCTACTGTTTGTGTCATTTGCAGCAATTGCGATGGGATTGTTGAACAGCAAGGGACGGTTTGCGATTCCTGCTTATGCGTCCACTTTCTTTAATATAAGTTCTCTCGCTGTCGGGATAAGTGGCTACTATTTGGGTCCGAAATTCGAGGTTCACCCTGTAACAGGTATGGCGGTCGGTGTAATTGTCGGCGGTATCCTACAGTTCCTGATCCAGGTGCCGTCTATGTACCGCGTCGGATTTCGGTATCGTCCGCTGCTGAGTCTTCGGGATCCGCGGGTGCTTCAAGTCGTACATCTCATTGCCCCCGCCGTTTTAGGGGTCGCGGCGGTGCAGGTGAATCTATTGACGAACACCTTTTTTATTACCTCAGATTCGGGGTGGTTGACGTGGATTACGAGAGCCTATCGCGTGATGCATCTCCCGATCGGGATATTTGGTGTGGCGATTTCAACGGTTGCCTTGCCACAACTCGCGAGGCTTGCGACAGCAGGAGAGACAGAGAACTTTCGCAACGCACTCTCTTACGCGCTCCGGTTAATGCTTATCCTGACGATCCCCGCTGCGATCGGGTTGATGGTGTTATCGGAACCGATCTGTCGCTTACTTTACGAATGGGGTGAAACGGTCGAAGATGACACATTCGGCACGGCGGGACTTCTGTTCGTCTATGCGTTCGGTCTGTGCGGATTCTCAACGCTGAAGATCGTCACCGATGGGTTTTATGCTTATAAAGATATTCGCGCGCCTGTTATCGTCAGTATCTGTGCTGTCGTGCTCAATATTTTCCTCAATTATCTGTTTATCTACCGAGGATTCTTTTTCGATCCGCGGGCCGTGGTATTCTCAACGGTTTTGACTGTGTCACTCAATTGTTTCGTTTTACTGCTACTGCTTCGTCGCAAGGTTGGCGGATTAGGACTCCGCGCAGTCGTGCCATTGATATTCAAAATCTTGATTGCCTCGGCGGCGATGGGATGTGTTTGTTGGCTAACAAACGGAGTCATTGAAGGCGATTGGTTCAGCACGGAAGGGATCGTCCCACGTGTTATAGCTGTGTTCGTCCCGATCGGATTCGGTCTGCTAACGCTTGCATCGATGTATAAGTTTCTGAAGGTCTCGGAATTCGATGACATTTTGAATATGTTCAAACAGCGACTCGGACAGTAATCTATTTCCGAGGGGAGGGATTTTTGTTAACCAAACGTATAATTCCGTGTTTAGATGTGCGTGCTGGGAAGGTTACGAAAGGCATCGCTTTTCAAGGGAATGTTGATGTCGGTGACCCGGTTGAGATGGCGCGTTTTTATTATGAAGGCGGTGCCGATGAACTCGTCTTTTACGACATCACGGCAAGCAATGAACGACGTGAGATAATGATTGATGTTGTCTCCGCCGTTGCCTCCGAAATCTTTATCCCTTTTTCTGTCGGCGGTGGGCTCCGCACACTTGAGGATATGCGACGCGCCCTCCTTGCAGGTGCAGAGAAGGTGAGTATAGATTCCGGTGCCGTACGGAACCCCGAACTCATCGCGGAAGGTGCGCGGGCGTTTGGCAGCCAATGTGTCGTGCTGAGTATGCAGGTAAAGCGCGTCCCGAAAAGTGAGCAGATTCCAAGTGGTTATGAAATTTACATAGATGGCGGCAGAAAACCGGTCGGCTGGGATGCTTTGGAATGGTCGGCACGCGGTGTTGACTTAGGGGCAGGTGAAATCGTCGTCAATAGCATCGATGCAGATGGCACGAAAGCTGGATATGAACTCGAATTGACGGGTGCCATCGCCGATTTAGTGCCGGTGCCGGTGATCGCTTCTGGCGGTGCAGGTAACCCGCAACATTTGCGCGATGTCTTTGTCGAAAGCAACGCCGATGCCGCAATCGTTGCATCTATCACACACTACGGCGAATTCACGATTGAGAGTATCAAAACCTATCTCACAAATGAAGGTGTGAGTGTTCGAGATACATGGTAGTATTGGTTATCAGTCGTCAGTTATCAGTTGTCAGTTAAAGCGGGTGCTGTGGCCTGGAACAATAAACTGAACTGACCGAAGATGTTAACCGATAACTGAAGTCGAAGCGAACTGACAGCTGATAACTCTTAAAACGGAGGAAATATGAAACCACAATTACCTGATGCAAGAAATGAAAACATTTTAATCCACATCAACGGCGAACTCTTACCGCGTGAAGATGCAAAGATTTCTGTATTCGACAGCCTCGTTCAAGGCGGGGACGGGGTATGGGAAGGTTTGCGTGTCTATAACGGAAAGATCTTTGCGCTGGATGAACACCTTGATCGCCTCATGGATTCCGCGCATGCGATGGCATTCGCAAACATTCCAACACGTGAGGCGGTCAAAAAAGCGATCTTTGAGACGCTCGCTGCCAACGGTATGCGGGACGGCGTTCATATCCGTTTAACGCTCAGCCGCGGGAAAAAGGTTACCTCCAGTATGGATGCCCGTGTCAATCAGTACGGTACCACTTTGATCGTACTCGCGGAGTGGAAACCACCCATCTATGCCAAGAGCGGTATCCGTTTAATCACGTCAGCGATCCGCCGGAACCCGCCGCAGTGTATTGACTCCAAGATCCACCACAACAACCTGATAAACAACATCCTCGCTAAGATTGAGGCGAACGTTGCTGGTGTGGACGATGCGATTATGCTGGATATCCACGGGTATGTCTCGGAAACGAATGCGACGAACATCTTTGCTATCAAACGGGGACATATCCTGACCCCACACGCCGATAGCTGCCTCCCCGGCATTACACGCGGTATGGTCATCCGAATTGCGCGCGAAGCGGGTATCCCACTGACAGAACGGAACGTTTCACTCGTTGAAATCTACACCGCAGATGAAGCCTTCACGACAGGGACTGTCGGTGAGTTGAGTCCAGTCTTAGCGGTTGATGGCAGAAAGATTGGAGATGAAGGCATCGGTCCCGTAACGGCTCGGCTACAGGAACTCTATGCAGAACGGACTGCCAACGAAGGCGAACCTTTGCCTTGATACCTCGCAACCCACTCAGAAATGATAGCTGGGAAACTAATGAACATCAGCACTCCAGCTATCCTGTGGGCATTTGATACTATTTCCTTATCAACATTTTTCGTGTTGCGGTGAAATCGCCTGCAGTCAAGGTATAAAAATAGACGCCGCTGGCGACGGGTTCGCCCTGCGCGTTTTTGCCATCCCA
>RKRO01000542.1 GCA_007571355.1 Candidatus Poribacteria bacterium
AAATTCGGGAGATGGGCGTTCTGCGTCTGCCATGATCCGCGGCACTTGGCACACCAATTGGCACAACAGGTCGGGGAACAGTCTGTTTGAGGGGAAACTTACGGATCCGACACTATGAGCGAGGCGTTTGCCCCTCGGTTGTGATCTAATTCCGACGATTTTCGGTGATATGGATGATATTGTTTAGAGGACTTTCGGTTTTAGAAAACTCTATCGTTTGGAGGTGTCCACTTAGCCATTGGACTTTAATGGACTGGATTGCCTCTTGTGTACCGATACCGAAGAGAAGCGTGGGATCGCTACCGGAGGCGTAGCTGCCGCCACAGGTTGCCTCTTTAAACTGTGTCTTTTCGTTTGTGTGGACCCAGACTTTTGCGCCGATGCCGTCGCGGTTGCTTTCAGTGCCGATGAGTCGGATTTTCACCCCGTTGTTTTTTGTGTGAGAGTCGTTTCGCAATAGTGCTGGGGCTTCGCCACAAGATGTAACGAGGATATCCACTGCCCCATCGTTGTTGTAATCGCCGATGGCTACGCCCCGGGCGACAACTGGACGCTTGAAAAAAGTGCCTGCTGTCTCGGAGAGGTCTCTAAATTTCCGAGTGTCAGTTCTGCCGAAAATTTGGCACTGTTGTTTGTAAGAGAGGGCGGGCGTAATCTTTGATACGTTATCCCACACGTGTCCATTCGCGACGAAAAGTTCAAGGGTTCCGTCGTTGTCTGCGTCAAGGAATTGGGTGCCGAACCCGAGTTGCGAGAAACTCGGATCGGCAAGTCCGGCTTCAAAAGAGGTCATTGTATAGAAGCCGTCGCTGTCGTTGTGAAAGAGGCTGTTAATTTCCAAGGAAAAATTTGTTATGAAGATGTCGGCACGTCCATCGTTATCGTAATCGCCGGTGGCGATCCCCATAGAGGCGGTTGCGCGCCCTTCTGAATTGTAGGCGACTCCCGCCTCTATGGCGACATCTGTGAAAGTGTCATCGCCGTTGTTCCGGTAGAGAAAATCGGGAACAGCGTCGTTAGCAACGAAGATGTCAGGGTAACTGTCATCGTTATAATCTATAAAGAGTGTGCCCAATCCTTTACCCGCGTTGTGTAGTCCCGTGCGGGCCGTGACATCTGTGAAAGTTCCGTCGCCGTTGTTCCTATAAAGTGTATCGTGTGCCCCTGGATATTCGTGTGGTCCGCAGTAGATATGAACGCCTTGTAAAAAACAGGCGTGAGCGGTTTCTATCTGGTAATCCAAGTAGTTTGCAACATAGAGATCAAGGTGGCCATCCAGATTATAGTCGCCGAAAGTTGCGCTGACGCTCCAATTCCCGTCGCCTACACTTGCATGAGATGTAACGTCTGTGAAGGTGCCGTCGCCATTGTTCCGATACAACTGGTTTCTGCCGAAGTTAGTGAGGTAGAGATCAGCGTCCCCATCGTTGTCGTAATCTGCGGAGATGCATCCCATGCCGTACCCGTGATTTTGTTGCAGCCCTGCTTCCGCAGTCACATCAGTAAACGTCCCATCCCCGTTGTTCTGGTAAAGCAGGTCTGCGTGATTCACATGTCTGGCGGATTGAGCATCGCTGCTGAGGGTACCGCTATTGACGAGGTAGATATCGAGATGTCCGTCGTTGTTGTAGTCGAAGAAGAGTCCGCCAGCCCCCATCGTTTCAGGTAAGTATTTCTGTTTAGATGCGCCGTTGGTATGTTTAAAATGAATACCGGCTGCGTGTGTCTGGTCAGTGAAGCGGAGTGTTGCTTCGGCGGCGTTCAGCGGCGTGCCATCATTAGCGAGTATGCAGCAAATAAGTAAGAAGGTTTTTGTTATCGGATGGAGCGAGAGACAACAGTGATTTTTCAATTTTCCGTATATCCCGCGTGGTAGGCATTAAAAAGAAAGGCATCCAGTGAGTGGATGCCTTTAAGCGTTTGTTTGACTTAGAATCCGCTTTTGAGCGTGCCCCAGGTTGTTGTGAGTTTGTTTTGGGGTTCGACGGCTGTCTGCGGATCGGTTTCGTTGGGATCGAATTCAATATCTGTTGTCGCGAAAATTTGGTCAATGTATGTTCCGTCTTCGCGATGCACGAGGTGCAGTGTGTGCTCGCCAGCGGACAAATTCACCGGAACCGGATCATCGCCGTGCTGGACAAGTTCCGTTCCCTCAAAAGGACCGTCCCGCGTATTCAACCGGAACCAGACCCAATCAGTCGTATAGTTCTCGCGGAGTGCCTGTTGTTCATAGAAATCCCAGATATTTATAGTGGCGTTATTCGTAGAGAGTGCCTCAGCATCATCAATGTCAAACGCCCAGTAGATGGAATTGTCGGCAACTGACGGCGCGATCACGCGTCCCCAGAAGTGCCAATTGTCCAGTTCGACTGAGAAATTATATTTCACCCATGCATTCCCATCATTTCCAACACCATTCGGTGAACCGATGAATGCGTCACCGGATGCTTCCGCGACGGTGTAATTGTCTACACCTTCAGCGGCGTTGCCGGGCTGGTCAGAGGGTGCTTCAAAAATTTCAAATTTGTCACCGCTGATGGCATCATAGTTCTCTGCCTCCCAGCTGATATATTTTTGCGCGAATGCGGGTGAAACAGTAAGGCTTAGTACTGTTAGTAAAATGAGAATTCGCATTAACAACTTCCTTAAAAAATTAGATTGAGAGTATTATAGCAGAACAGAGAGAAAAGTGGACACTTTTTTCCAACCTCTCAGTTGCTCTTCTTGATTCCAATCTACATCAGTGCATCTTCAACTTCTTCAGGAAGTTCCACTGTGTTTGGGTCAACATCGATCGGGTATTCAGTGCCGTATGCTTCCACAAGATCCTCGAAGGCGACGTTATCTACACGTTCCAGGTCGTCGCCGGGGTGGACAAGCCATACGCCGTAGCAGCTGTCACAACTGACGAGGTCTACGTCGTTTTGTTCAATCGGAAACTGCGTCAGTGGATTGTTACAATCCGGACAAGGTAGCATGTGTATTCCTCCTTAGTGTCGTTTCGATCTCGCGATCAAGTGTAGGTTAATCGGCAGCAGGCTCGAAGGTTTCTGGATTCTCCGCCGCTGCGTCGTAATCCTCAATCAGTTTTGTAATAACAGGGGTCTCACCGCAGAGCGGGCAGTTTTCATCTCTATTAATTTTCATTTCACGATACGTCATGCCGAGGGCTTCGTAGAGGATAAGCCTACCGATAAGCGGTTCACCGATACCGATAATATATTTAATGGCTTCGGTTGCCATCATGACACCAATTACGCCTGGGAGCACGCCCAGTACACCGGCTTCACTTCAGCTGGGTACCATGCCCGGGGGTGGGGGTGTCGGGTACATGCATCGGTAGCAGGGGCCTTCGTGCGGTTTAAAGAGCGAGACCTGCCCCTCAAATTGAAAGATACTACCGTGAACGATCGGTTTATTCATGAGTACAGCGGCATCGTTGACGAGGTAACGGGTGGCGAAGTTATCACACCCATCAACAATCAGATCATATTCTGAGAAGATTTCTTCAACATTGTCGGCAGTCAGACGGAGGTTATACGGTGTTATATCAATGTCTGGATTTAGCGACTTAATTGTTGTCGTTGCGGATTGAACTTTTGGCGTACCGACTGCTTCTGTGCGGTGGAGTATCTGCCGTTGTAGATTGCTTAATTCAACGACATCGGAATCGATAATACCGAGATGTCCAACCCCGGCAGCCCCCAGATACACGCCTGCGGGTGAACCTAAGCCGCCGGCACCGACCATCAAGACTTTGGCATTAAGTAGTTTCGCTTGTCCCTGTTCACCGACTTCGGTCAGCATAAAATGTCGGCTATAACGATCGAGTTGCTCATGCGTCATCGGTTTATCTTGTACGGTAGGGTAGCCTGCGGTCATCCAATCCCGATACCCCCCGGCAAGGGAAACTGTATCTGTGTATCCCATTTCACGGAGCGACTTCGCAGCGAGGAGTGAGCGGAGTCCTGCTGCACAATAGACAACAACCTTTTGGTCACGATCAGGAATATAGTTTTCAACGGAAAATTCGAGCATTCCGCGTGTTACGTGGACAGCGTTCGGGATGTAACCGGCGCGATATTCGTCTTCATCGCGAACATCAAGTAACACGAAATCGCTGTCTTTTTCTTGTTCGGCTTTTACTTCGTCGACGGTTACCTCTGGAATTTCTGTTTTGGCTTCTTCGACGATTTGCCTGTAAGATTTCATAAGATTTTCTCCTGAGGAGAGAGAATATGAAGATAATGGATTTTCATATCCTTGTTGCGTGAGTTTTAGCCTTTTGCGCTTGCAAAATTATAGCATAGGTGCGTGATATTGTCAATGTTTTATTTTTCGCTATCGTTGCCGATAAATTAAGCGTTCTTGCGTATGCAACAAGCGGAAATCCGCCTATCGCTACTATCCTAATGAACGATACGACTATCTGACAGGATTTCTGTTCAAGGAAAGATTACGTCAGCATAAAAGGAACATTTGACAAGCAGACCATGGACGTGCTAAAATTAAAGTGGGCGCGCGAAGTATTCCAACAAATGGATAAGGCAGTATCACCTAACCGCCCGAACAAATCATTACGGAACTAAGGAGTCATCAAAATGTTCAACGCAAACCCTTTCCAGCAACCCGGGCAGTGGTATCGAGGAAATACACATAGCCATAGCACGGAATCCGATGGGAAACTTTCCATGTCGGACCGGTTCGGAGCGTACCGTGAAGCAGGTTACGACTTCCTCGTACTTACAGATCACCGCAAGGTTAACGATGTGAGTGCTTACAGTACATCAGACTTTTTAGCAATATCAGGGAGTGAAGTTCATCCGTCGAACCCTTATGGCGGTGCGACGTATCATTTCGTAGCGATTAATATCCATGAAGCCATTAATTGTGCCAAAATGCACCCGAACGCAGTGATTGAAGAGATTAAAGCACAGGGCGGTGAGGCTGTCTTGTGTCATCCGTATTGGTGCGGACATACGATTTCGGATTATCTGCCGTTACGGGGTTATTTTGCCGTTGAGGTTTATAACGACACCTGTATGGGTATCGGCAAAGGCTTTTCAGAGCAGGCGTGGGATGATCTGCTTGACAGAGGCGGCCCCGTTCTCGGTATCGCTTCGGATGATGCACACGGTACAGAACACGACTGCTTCCACGGCTGGATTATGGTCAAAGCGCAGGAATTGACGCTTGATAATATTATGGAAGCACTCCGGACAGGCGCGTTTTATTCTACACTTGGCCCCGAAATTGTGGATATGACGTTAGAGGGCAAAGCGGTGACGGTTAAGTGTTCGCCAGCACAATCAATTGTTTTTAAAGCGGAGTGCAGTCGCGGTCAGCGGGTTCTGCCATCGGACGGTGAACTCCTGACTGAGGCGACCTATAGCATTCCATCAGGCGTGAAATATGTTCGGGTTGAAATAACGGACGAAAGCGGAAAAAAAGCTTGGTCAAACCCATTCTTTTTCTAAAGCAGCTTTTTTGTGTGCTTTGCAGCCTATGAATGGGTACGACGATGCAAAACGTTCTTGTTTGCCAAACCGGGGGTTGGGTTGGGGACATGGTGCTGCTCACACCTGCCTTGCGTGCTTTGAAACACGCCTACCCGGAATCCAATCTGGTGCTCCTGTTACGACCGCTTGTAACAGGTTTAATGGAAATGCATCCTTATGTTGATACGTGCATCGTTGATACGAGAACCGATGGGCGTTTGGGGGCTCTAACGGGTTTGGTCCGTCGGATACGTGCGGATGCGTTTGATGTGGCTGTTGTGTTGCACCCAACTTCGTTTCGAAATGCCTTGCTACCCTTCCTTGCACGGGTCCCGATACGTGTCGGGACAAACGTTAGCGGGCGAGGCATGTTGCTAACTGCGTCTTGCAAGGATGATACAAGTGTCCATGAGGTGCATCGGTATTTACGGGTACTGCGGCTGCTTGATATTGCAGATGTTCCAGACGTTCTGGAGTTTTGGCATACGGATGCTGACCGGGAAATGATTCAAGCCCTCTTGCATGCTGAAGGTGTTTCTTTGACCGACAGGCTTATTGCGCTCAATTTGGGCACAACGTGGCGCACAAAACAGTGGGATATAGCGAATTTCGCCGAAGTTATCCAGCAAATCGTGGGTCAGATACCGAATGCAAGGGTTGTGCTAACGGGTTCATCAGCAGAAACAACGTTGGCAGCAGCATTGCCGACTTCGCGACCGGCAATTAATCTCGTCGGTAAAACTTCGATTTTACAACTCGGTGCACTTTTGGAGAGATGTGAAGTCTGTCTAACTTGTGATAGCGGACCCATGCACATCGCTGCGGCTGTTGGGACACCGACGGTTGCCCTCTTTGGTCCGACGGATCCGGTTCGGCACAAACCTTATGGTGCGGGGCATACCGTTGTTGAGAAACCTGTGGTATGTCGCCCATGCTACAAACGGATCTGCTCTCGACAGGATACACCACACCTGTGCATGACGAAGATTGACCCCGCTGAGGTCGTGGAAGCGTTAAAGACGAAATTGTATTAGAAGGCGTGTTCAACGTCAAGATTCCAGAAAAGGAAGTGTAAATGAAGGACATCCGGGCATTAATATTTGATTTCGGTGGAACTTTAGATGGAAATGGTGTCCACTGGTTAGAACGGGCGTATCAGTTTATCCACGAGCGGCATCCTGAGATTACGCGTGAAGCCTTCGACAAGGCGGATAAGGAGACAATAACAGAATTTGCACTCGGGGACTCTTCTATTGAGTGGTCTTACCAAGACGGTTCAATGTTACCGGTCGATGCCGTCGCATCTAAGTATGCGGCGCGTTGTAATTTACGTGAGACTACGGAGGCTATTGCAGATGGAATTTACAAACGGTTAGGGTTGAGTCAGAAAATGAAAGACGCTTACGTCGAGTGGTTTTGCGCGGGTGCTGCCGAGAACCTGAGAGCAAATCGGCGATGGCTCGAAACGCTGCAGGATACCTATCAACTTGCTGTGATTAGCAATAATTTCGGAAATACGAGGGGTTGGTGTGACGAATATAAACTGACTCCACTGCTTGGTGCGATTATAGATTCTACGGTTTTAGGGATAGCGAAACCGGACGCTCGCATTTTTGAAGCGGCTTTGTCGGAACTGGGTGTTGCCCCAGCAGACGCGATCTATGTTGGCGATAGTTACGCCGCAGATATGGTCGGGGGTAAGAATGCCGGGATGTGGACCGCTTGGCTTGTCGGTAATAAGGAGAAGGTGTGTCCCGATCCAACGATGGTAGATGTTCACCTGTCCCATTTGCATGAGTTGACTCATTTTTTGGATGCGGCGTAGGGATTTCGGGAGTTAGTGGGCAGAAACACTGCCCTGCCCATCAATTGGCGATCAAGAAACATAGGCGTTCGTTAAACTTCCCGGTGAAGTCCAATGACTTTACCGAGTATCATCACATCATTTATATTGAAGAGGATCGGTTCAATTGTTGGATTTTCGGGTTGCAGGCGGACCTGTTCCCCATCAACATAGAAGCGTTTCACAGTTGCTTCGTCGTCCACCAGTGCGACGACAATGTCGCCCGGGTCGGCGTTTGCTTGTCTTCTGACAATGACGAAATCGCCTTCGAGGATGCCAGCACCGACCATACTGGAGCCGATGATACGCAGGGCAAAACACTCGTGGTTATTTACCATGCGCGTTGGGATCGGAAGCGTACCTTCAATATTTTGCGAGGCAAGTAAGGGTTCACCTGCAGCCACGCGTCCGAAAATCGGGATTTCTATAATGTCGCGTTCGACCTCCGCTAAGGCTGGGTGTGCGTTCTGTCCTTCGAGCCATTTGCTGGTTTCGAGTTTGGGGTCCGCTTCCTTCAAGATGGAAATTGCACGGGGTTTGCCTTCTTCCCGGCTGATATACTTTTTCTTCTCCAGCGCGTTGAGATGGTCATGTGCCGCCTTTTCGGAGAAGCCGAATTGGTTACCAATCTCACGGATTGTTGGCGGATACCCGTCTTTAATGCGCCGTTGAATATAGTGAAAGATCTCGCGTTGTCTGGCTGTTAAAAGTTTTGCCATTAGTGATCACCTATAACAAAGATTAGTTTATACCTATGTATTATAGTATAATAT
>RKRO01000301.1 GCA_007571355.1 Candidatus Poribacteria bacterium
GTGTTTGTGGTAAAATTATAAATCAAAATGGCATATCAAAAATGGCATAAGAAACCTTGTTTAAACAGTAGAAAAAAGGAAGACATGACAAATGCGTGAGAGTTATCGTGTAGCAGTTGTCGGCGCGACTGGTGCCGTAGGAAATACAATGTTGCAACTTCTGGCAGAGCGAGCCTTCCCTGTCGCATCCCTCAAACTGCTGGCATCCTATCGTTCCGCTGGTGAAATCCTGTCGTTTAAAAATGATCCCATCGTCGTTGAGGAATTAACACATGACTCGTTTGCGGATGTGGATGTGGTATTCTCGTCTGCTGGTGCCTCCGTCAGCCGCGAATTTATCCCAACAGCCGTGGACAAAGGTGCACTTGTTATTGATAATACCAGCGCATTCCGTATGGACGAAGGTACCCCACTTGTCGTTCCAGAAGTCAATATGGATGCTGCCCGCACGCATGATGGACTTATCGCGAATCCGAATTGTTCTACCATCCAAATGATGGTGGCACTCAAACCGATTTACGATGCCGCTGGCATCAAACGTATCGTCGTTTCCACATACCAGAGTGTCTCCGGTAAGAGTGGGCGCGCCGTCATGGAGTTGGTCCAACAGACAACGGAAGCCCTTGAAGGCAAACCGATCACTTTGGATAAATTCCCGCACCAGATGGCGTTCAATGTTGCCTTCGATTGGCCCTTCTTAGACAGCGGCGACAACGAAGAAGAAATCAAAATGATCAACGAGACTCGGAAAATACTCAGCGACGATACGATTGGTGTCTCCGCTACAACCGTCCGAGTGCCGGTCTTCTTCGCACATTCGGAATCCATAAACATTGAGACGCATGAAAAACTCACAGCAGCCGAAGCAAGAGCGTGTCTTGCGGATGCCCCGGGTGTGAAACTTATGGACGATCCGAGCAATCAGCACTACCCACTCGCTGTTGATGTCGCAGGTAAAGATGAAGTCTACGTGGGTAGGGTTCGTGACGATGCCTCCATAGAAAAGGGTTTGAACCTCTGGGTCGTTGCAGATAACCTCCGTAAAGGTGCGGCTTTGAACGCTATCCAGATCGCCGAAAATCTGCTGTAAACCTGCGAAAGTGATATGGAACGCAACCTTACCACGCTACCGGACTACCTTCGCCGGCGACACGCAGAAATCCGTGTATTTGACGCGCAGGCGGCACTCAGTATAGAAGAGATTGGCGATGGTAATCTCAACACAGTCTATCGCGTCTCAGATGCGGAGCGTCCGGAGCGTTCGATTATCTTAAAACACGCACCGCCCTACATTAAGATACTCGGTCCCGACTATCCGTTGTCTACCGAACGTTTGACTTTTGAGTCTCGCGCCCTTGACCTTTACAATCGATTGGCAAGCGGCACCGTGCCTGTACAGTACGATTTTGATGTGGACGCAGCAGTCATAGCGATGGAGGACCTCCGAGACGCACATGTGCTACGCGATGATTTGATCGCTGGCACAGCGGACACTGCAATCGCCGAACAAGTTGGGCAATTTATGGGAATTGTCCATAGTCAAACCTATGTTGATAACATTGGCAACGCAACTGCACAGCACTATAGGCAACAATTTGCGAACGTCACTATGCAGGCGATAACGGCTGATTATGTGTTCACTTTTCCTTTTACGGAACACAAGACGAACTTCTGGACACCCGGTTTGGACCCCGATGTCCAGCACTTAAAAGTAGACACGGACTTTTTGCGTCAAGTGGAGCATCTCAAGCGGACCTTCTTAACAGTACAACAAGGTGTCATCCACGGCGACCTACATACAGGCAGCGTCCTCGTTCAAGATAACACAGCCAAAGTGATTGACGCCGAATTTGCTTTTTATGGTCCCGTCGGATTTGACTTGGGATTGTATTGGGCAAATTACTTCTTATCCTATTTTTCTCATCAAGGCAACTTGCGTGTACAATCAGCACTCAAAACAGCAGTTGGACAAGTGTGGGACACTTATACGGCTGAATTTACGATGGTTGATGCTGGATTGAAATCGGAGACGCTAAGTAATATCTTTCAAGATGCCGTTGGGTTCGCAGGATTGGAAATGCTGCGCCGCCTCATTGGTGCCGCGCATGTCAAAGATATTGAAGGTATTGTTGATCTCTCTCGGAAACTACGTATAGAGAGAACAGCACTTCAATTCGGAACAACGCTTGTTAAACAGCATCAGTCTTTATCTGATGTCGCAGCGATCCTCGCGATGCTTTCTTAATCTTGGTAGTTTTCGTGCCTTTTTCTTCCGTTAGCAGTAAACGGGTCTTGATAAAGTCGCACACCATTTTTGATGAAGATATATAGTAAAGCCCATAATTATTGAAATACATCCTATCGAAACGAGGTCCTCTGATTCCCCCCTGATAAGGGCGGGGTTTTTGCAAACGCTAAAATCCAACGCGAAGAAAGTGTTTCTTCGTGGGGGTTGTCTTCCTAAAAGTGTGTATTTATTTTTAAATTTTACGATAAACCTAAACAAAAACCGGTTTTTTGACAACAGAGATAACCCAGCAGAAACCGCCAGTGTTAAAAATATGAGAGACTACTATGAAATCCTCGGTGTTGACCGAGGTGCCACCCCTGAAGAAATCAAAAAAGCCTATCGCAAACTCGCGGTCCAGTACCATCCAGACAAAAACCCCGGCGATAAAGCGGCGGAAGAGAAGTTCAAAGAGGCATCAAATGCGTATTCGGTACTTTCGGACCCCGAAAAAAGACGGGTCTATGATACCCGTGGACATGCCGGCGTTCACGGGATGGGGTTTGAAGGCTACCAGAATATGGACGACATCTTCTCGCACATAAACTTAGAAGATCTTTTCGGGCGCGGGTTCGGTGGATTTGGTGGATTCGGTAGATTTGACGATGCATTCGGCGATGCGTTCGGACAACGACGCACAGCTGCACCGACTCGCGGACGCGACATTCGGATGAATATAAGCGTCCCATTCGCAGATGCCATATTAGGGGGTAAGAAAGAGGTGAACGTCCAAGGCAAACGGATTACCCTCACAATTCCGCCCGGGATACAAGACAGGCAAACCTTACGCATCCGTGGACACGGAGAGACACATCACAGCGGGACCGCTGGGGATCTATTGGTGACGGTCACAGTACAGCCCCACCCGACACTGACTCGCGATGGCGCGGACCTCTTAACGGATGCCAAAATATCCATAACAACAGCTGCCTTAGGCGGCTCCGTTCGAGTGAAGACCTTAACGGGTGATGTGGATTTGAAAGTTCCAGCAGGCGCGCAACCTGGGCAACAACTCCGATTACGTGGACAAGGGGCGGCGGATGCCTCCGGACGAAAAGGCGATTTGCGGGTACGGTTGGTTGTTGAAATCCCGAAAGCTCTGTCACGTAAACAGCGGAACCTTCTGAAAGAACTCGACAAAACACTCTGAAACATAAGTCATCGGCCCATAGAAAAAACACATACTGTATGGAAAATATCTTACACAAATCTTGGGAAAACTTACCCCACAACCGGTTCGACATCGTCAGTAAAGACATCTTCGGGACATTCGCCGAAGATTTATTGAAAAAACTAACGAATATCCCCGGGCTGAAGTTCGTAGAACAACTTGAAACAGAACTGCCAACGGTTGAAATACGACGCATGGATACTTTATCAAAGGCAGAGATTAACAATATAGCGGTCTTGGTGCATATCGAGTTCCAAGTGAGTCGTGAGAGCGTACCGGAGATATTGAAGCGTAAAGTCGGCTATTTCGGAAGGTGCTTTGAAAGATACGGCTTGCCAATCTTGTCTTTTACCGTCTATCTCCGTTCCGATGCCGGTGGGAACGACCCCGGCGAGTATCGCCAAAACTTTCCGGGACACAATACACGCATAGAATATCAAGTGATCCGGATGAGCGAGCTTGATGGACAATCCATCTTTGACACGGATCAGACCAGTCTGATGGCGTTTACACCGTTGATGCAACCCCCAGAAGGCATATCCGCCGGGGTTGAATGGATTGAACAGTGTCATCAGATGACGCTTGCCCGTTCACTCCCCCCGGATCTACAGAGCAACTTATTAATATGGCAATGGATTTTGAGCGGTTTGATTGTAGATCCTGCCGAAATTCGCCATCTGTTGGAGGGACCCATGTTAGAATCATCAACTTACCGATATATCCTACAGCAAGGTATAGAGCAAGGTATAGAGCAAGGTGCGCGAGAAAGTACCATTGAAGGCATTCTTGAGTCACTAGAGATTCAATTCCACACGAGGGGTGTGCAAACTTTAAAACCGATGCTTGAATCCATCGAAGAGTTGCAGCGTCTCAAAAATTTGCGACGCGCAGTGTTGCAGGTAAAGAGCCTTGATGAATTCAAAACCCTTTTGGCATCAAATGGAAGTTGAACCTGCATAGGAGAAATATGAGAGATAAACCTATGCAAACCCGGCTTGAACTCATTCATGGTAATATAATGGACGCAGAGGTTGACGCTATCGTAAACCCGACAGATCTTGTTCTTAGCGGCGGCGGCGGCCTGGATTTCGAGATTCGTCAGGCTGCTGGTAACGAGGTTGATCGTGCATGCGAAGAGATTCGAGATCTCTATGGTGGTTGTCAAACAGGTGAAGCCGTTATCACAACGGCAGGGAACCTCTCTGTAAAACATATCATTCATACTGTCGGACCAATTTGGATTGGTGGCGGAATTGGAGAGCCTAAGATGCTTGAGAGTTGCCATCGAGAATGCCTTCAATTGGCTGTGGAAAACGGCGTTCAATCCATTGCTTTTCCGGCTATTAGTACTGGAACATTTCGGTACCCGCTTGAAAAGGCAGCACCTATTGCGCTGAAAACTGTGACAGATTTTGTGGAGCAGACACAGCGAGACGATGACTCTGTGCCGAGACTCATTCAATTTTTCCTATTCCAAGAGGAAGCGTATGTATGTTATGTGAAGGCACTGTCGGCCCTCGGATTTCGTTTGTCCTGCCTTCTTGGAGAAGAGAATTAAAATCATCCTTGAAAACCTGTTGTTTGTGCTGCAATTAGTTCTTGGTATAATATGATATAGGAGTAGTTAAACGTGCCAAATGTCCAAAATGTTAGCGATATAGCAATTATGTTATCAGGTATTATACAGAAGGAAGATGCCCTTCAAAATGTCAGAGTCCAGGGTAAAGTATCAGTAGGAAAACTACCATATGTTTTTTTTCTTAGTCATGCAGGAAAACGTATTCGTTGTTTCATACCTGGTGGCGGAATTGCCCTATTTGGACCTTTATTGACAGAAGGCAATCCAGTGACTGTGATTGGGAATATTGATGTTTTCCCCATCTTCAGTGAGTATCAAATTCGCGTTGAGGATGTTCAGCCGCTTGGAATTAATGGGGTGCCTACGGTGAGCAAAATAACACAGCAATTATCGGACATCATAGAAGATACTCCTGAACTTGCAGAGATTCATGTCCGAGGTGAAATTTCAAAATTAGCCCGACAGTCCGAAGCGACTTTTTGGTTTCTCAAGGAAACTAGCAGGCAACAAATCCGTTGTGTAAATTTTGATGACGATTTGATTCAGAATGGTACTTCAGTGACTAATGGAAATCGAACACGAGTCACAGGGAAAATTCAAATCTGGGGTGCTCAGAGCAGGTATCAAATTAAGGTAACAGATATTAAGCCTGATAATAGCACGGAGCAGTGCCAATGCTCAGGGTGTGCCCAGTGCACAAGTAGGAACCAATGTGGCCGCCCCCGCGAAGCTGCGAACTTTGAATCGTGTGCTACATGTCTTCCACGTCCTCCAGATGAGTTATACGAACTATGTCCGGAATGTTACGAGATTAGTCGAGACCATGAAACTAAAGTAGCAGATGCGGTTTATGCTTATCTTGATGGACTTCAGGTCAACGGATTTTCTCCATATATCCATATAAGGAATGCAACGAGTGAATGTAAGGAATGCCAAATTCAGTTTGGAGCACGCAATGGAATTGCTGACGTTGTGTTGGCTGATGGAAATGGGAGTTTTGCTGCCATTGCAGAGTGCAAGGGAGCTGGATATGTAGGACACGGGATTGAACAATTGAAGTCTTACCTCTCTGCAACCGATACACGCTTTGGCGTTTTCGCAAATAGAGCAAAAGATCTCAATCAATGGAAATTTTATGAGAATCGGCGGAGAAATCAGATTGAGGAAATTGAAAAGCCTGAATTTGAAGATGCAGTTGTTGCTCAAATAACTCGTAAGCCTCGGCTTATGGCGGAAATAAGTGGGTTAGAGGGGGAAAAATCGGACTTGCAACAGCAAGTACAAAATCTTGAACTTGATATTGGGAGTAGGAACGTAACACTTGGAAAACTTAGCGGTGACATTGAGCAACGGAGACAAAAGATCGAGAAATGCAACAAAGAGATTAATAAGCACCATAACCAGCGATCCGAACTTCAACAGCAAATTGAGGAACTGAAAACTCGAAAATCCGAGCTTGAAAATGTCCTCGGAGAAAGACATCAGGAACTTAAGGATAATATTGATGAGTGCTATCACCAGCGATCCGAACTTCAACAGCAAATTGAGGAACTGAAAACTCGAAAATCCGAGCTTGAAAATGTCCTCGGAGGATGGATATTTAAAGTACTCAAACGCTTTTCAAAGGAGAAATAATGATTTCATTATCACAACGGAGTCAAAACGTTACACCCTCGTCCACTTTGGCGATTACTGCGAAAATCAACGCGCTGATCGCCGAGGGCGTAGATGTCGTCAAATTCGGGGCAGGCGAACCCGATTTTGATACACCCGATTATATCAAGGAAGCCGCAATCGCCGCACTCAACGCAGGCTTCACAAAATACACCCCCGTCCCCGGGACCCCCGAACTCCGAGAGGCAGTCGTGGAGAAATTCAAACGCGATAACGGATTAGATTATCAACCGTCTGAAGTTATCATCTCCTGCGGTGCCAAACATACCATCTATAACATCTTCCAAGCCATCTGTGATCCGGGGGACGAAGTCATCTTCGCCGCGCCCTACTGGGTCAGCTACCCAGAGCAGGTCAAACTCGCAGGTGCAGTCCCGCGCGTCATTGAAACGACACCCGCACAGAACTTCTGCATGGCACCCGATCAGGTTGCAGCAGCGATCACTTCAAAAACAAAAGCGATCCTCGTTAACAGTCCCAGCAACCCCACCGGTACCACCTACGACCTGGACACACTCAAAGTCATCGCTGACCTCGCTGTCAAACATCAGATTTATCTTATCTCCGACGAAATCTACGAGGCGTTGCTCTATGATGGTGCAACCCATCAAAGCCCGGCTGCTTTCAACGAGGAGACGAAAACACTTACCTTTGTTGTCAACGGGGTGTCTAAGGCATACTCCATGACAGGATGGCGGATAGGGTACACCGCGGGGCCCGAAGATGTGGTCTCAGCGATGTCGCGTATCCAGTCGCACAGCACTTCAAACCCGACATCCATCGCGCAGAAAGCCGCTGTCGTCGCATTGAACGAACCCCAGGACGCTGTCGAAGAGATGCGAAAAGCGTTTGAAGAACGCCGTGATGTGATCTGCCAACGTTTCGACGAAATTAACGGGGTCAGTTATGTCAAGCCACAGGGCGCGTTCTATATCTTCCCCGATTTCTCTGAGCATTACGGCAGAACAATTGAGGGACAAAAGATTGAGGGTTCCATGGACATTACCGATTATCTGCTCAATTCAGCCGGTGTCGGCGTTGTGCCGGGTAACGGGTTCGGTGCGGATAATCATTTGCGCCTCTCCTTCGCGACCTCACTGACAGAGATCAATCGCGGATTGGATCGCATTAAAAAGGCGTTGGCATAGCAGACGACTTACGCAAACCCACTGCAGGCGGGGTTTTTATAGTAAAGCCCGTAAGGATTGAAACACATTCTATCGTAGTGAGGTCCCTGTGATTCCCCCCAGCTTGTGGGGGGTGTTTTTGCAAACGCTAAAATCCAACGCAAAGAAAGTGTTTCTTCGTGGGGGGTATCCTATCGTAGCGAGGTCCCTCTGCTTCCCCCCAGCTTGCGGGGGGGTAGGGGGTATCCTTGTCC
>RKRO01000169.1 GCA_007571355.1 Candidatus Poribacteria bacterium
TTGTATGACAGTGAAAATATATTATAACATTAATGCACAAACAAGTCAATTCAAAAATCGACAAATCGGTATCCAGAATTTAGATTGCAATGCAATCCGAATTTTGCTATATTTATATTATGCTTACATTTTATCTGGCAATTGCGGTGGTAACGATTCCACTCGGTGCAGGAATCGCCTTTGTATCCAAAGTACAGCCAAAACATTTTGGCAACATTTTCGGATTGACGACTGGGGCAGTACTCGGCATCGTTTTGGTAATGATGGTGCACCTCTATACGGAAGTCGGTTACGCCACGATCCTTGTGATGTGGCTCGGATTCTTTCTTATCTCTGGTGTGGAATACCTCACGACGCATCAGCACGATGAAAACGAAAGGCACATAGATAACCGAGAGCACAGATGGAGTGTTAATTTAACAGTCCTCGGTTTATCGATTCACTCACTCGCGGATGGATTTAATTTGTCTATCGCAGCGCGAGAAGACGGACTCGGCATTGCTCTCGCTTTCGGTATATTGTTTCATCGGCTGCCAGTCGGGACGCTTATCACCGTAGCACTCCTCCGGGATCAGATATTTGTTAAAGCGTTGGCGCGGCTGGCACCCCTGATAATTGGACCGGTAGTCGGCGCGATAATCGGAGAACAATTACTTCGCGGTGTTTTCGCAGAACTCACAGATTACGTAACAGCGTTTGCCGTAGGTACACTGCTGCACGTTGTTATGGATGGGTTCCGTGGTAAATATACCGCCGAAAAGGCAAACTTGAACCCTCTTGCACGGGTGTTATTTGTCATCGGATTCGTAATGGCTTTTTGTGCTATTTACTTCTTTCACGGATTTGAAGGTAAACATGTCCATTAAAACGCGCCGTCCGCTGTCTCTAAGTCTAATACAAAATAAGAGAGGTGTATGCATACTTATTATTCTCGGTATCGTGACATTCGTCGCACCAGCAAATAGCAATGAAATTCCGATTGCAATATCCGGTGAACCGAGAGCAACCATCCAAATTGGGGCAAACTCCACAGAACAGGAGCAGTTCGCCGCTGAGGAGATCCAGAATTTTATTGCGCAATTCACAGGTGCCACACTCGACATCCGAACCAATAGACAACAGACAGAAACATCGACGGTGATTGTGTTAGGCACACCGAAATCAAACCCTACAATTGCAGGGCTACAAGCAGATGTAGAACTCAAGCTCGGAGAAGAACTTGGAGATGAAGGGTATCGTATTAAAACTGTTGAGGTCGGAACTGAGATTGTTATCGTTGTGACAGCACACACCGAGCGAGGCGTTATCTACGGCGCGTACGCCTTCATTGAGAGGTGTATCACGGCGTTAACCGGTCTAACGCCTGTGCATCCGGAGGTTGCGGTTGCCAGAGCAAAGGCACTGCTCGTGCCATTTATAGATGAGACATCTACGCCATTTTATCCTGTGCGGGCCGTGTTAGAGATAGAAGAGCCTGATTGGCTCGCTCGTCATCGTATCAATATGAGTGGTGGCGAAGGCATTTGGACTGGCACGGGTATCGAAGATGGTCTCGGAACTGCGTTCAAATATGTTGATACACCCGCATTTGAAACACTGCAAGATGAACCGATAGCACAACGACAGGAACGCATTGCAACACTTCAAAACCGGTTTAATGCGCTTAAACGACGTGGCATTGATGCTTACCTGTTCATGTACGTGACCGGAGAACCGACAGAGGCACTGATTCAGCAGCGTCCCGATGTCCTCGGACCGACGGTGCTTTACGGTGCATCTCGGAACGAAGTATCTTACCGCCCGTTCTGCTGGTCGAAACCGGAATTTCACACACTGACGAAAGAACTCGTTCAGGCGATTGTACGTACGTATCCAACGCTTTCAGGTTTCCATTTGAGATCGTGGGGACACGAAACGCGTGCATGCAATTGCCCGGATTGTGGCGACAGAACAGAACAGGGACAAGCAAAACTCTGGCAAATCTATTTTACGATTATTGATGCTGCACAAGAGATCCGTCCTGATTTCAAATTTTATATCTCTGGATATGACAGCAGTTGGCTAAAAGATGCTGCGGGTGTTTATGCACGACAGTTGCCAAAAGGGACTATCTTCTCAAGAAAGTGGGGCGCAGACGGCGAACCGATTGCGGATGCAGGGGCACCTCTTCCGCAAATCAGATCACTCGGCGAAATTGGGCACCGATTCATCATCTTGTCACACGAAGTGGAAGAGGTCATGCCCTTCTGGATGCTTGAGAGCGACCTGTTTGTCCAAGGTGTCCGAGATCTTGCCAACAATCCGGCGGTTATTGGGTTAGGTGGATTTACCGTTCAAGGCGCGACACAAGGGTTAGGATACCTCGATAGACTCGTCAGCGCACGCCTGAATTGGGACATTGAATTCGATTACTTTCAACTGCTTCTTAACGAATTAGTAGCACGATACGGAACCGAAGCAGCACCACAAATCTTGAATGCGCTCCGGGTAAACGGATGGAACATGGCGAGTTACTTTTTAGACTACGCTGGCACCCTAACCGTAGGGGGCACTTATGGGAGCGGTTCTGCCGGACTCGCGACGCGATTCTGGACGCTGATTGGAACGCGGGCAGTAGAGGATACACTGTCTATCCCTGAATTAGAGATCGCTAAGTATGCCGCAAACCGATTCACCGCACTCATGGCCCCGCAACAACAAGCCGCTAACGAGATTAGAGTGGCATCTGAAATCGCAGATCCATTTGACCTTGAGGCAACTGAAGATTTAAGTGACGCTGTCCACTTGATGGAGTTGTGGGTGCTCTTATTTGAGAGTCGCGCCAAATTAGTAGAAGCAATCATGCTCGGCTACGAAACGGAAACAGGGGAGGCGATTCGTGCCAAACTCATCAGTGCGACAGAGTTTTCAAAGTCAATACAACCGCATATCAAAGCGATCAAGGAATACATCCCGCTTTTTGGCTATTCACATCAAACGATTGAAGCGGAGCTGTTAAACACCTTAAACGCCGAAGTCGCTTGGCTAACGGATTTCGATTATCGGACGCTCCAAAAACACGATGCAGACTTTTCGCCAGAGGAGACACCTTTCCAAATTTGGGATGCTCATAACTACCCGAACCCATTAAAGCGAGAAACAACATTTACCTATCAGTTATCACTGGATGCGGACGAAGTCTCTATAACCATCTACGCAACATCTGGACGGAAGGTCAAAATGCTGACAGAAGCTTCTGGAAACGAGGGGTACAATGAATCTGTTTGGGATGCGCGAGATGACGCTGGTGTGCTGCTTGCCAACGGTGTCTATTTTTACAAGATACGCGCTGTCGTCGGAGAACAGACTGCGCAGATACTTGGACGATTGGCAGTGTTACGCTAAATAAAAAAGGAGGTAGACGATGCTTCGTATGTATATTGTATATCTGACGCTTTTACTTTCAATCATCAGCTGCAAATCGCAAACTTTGCAGGAACACCTTTTAGAGCCGCCGCCACCGCTTATCAATTTCGCACTCAGCCGAAACGGTGCCACTGCAGATGCTTCGCAATCTGTTCCAAATCATCGCGCTGAAGAAGTCATTGATGGCGATACCGCCTCCGAGACGTGGGACGAAGGGAGTGGTTGGGGCAGTAGTTTAGAGCACCTCCGCACTTCGGACCTGAACAAGCGTCCTTACGTGTCTGTAACACTTGCGAAACCTGTTGACATTCGCAAGATCGTTGTATGGACGATTGACTCTGAAAAATATCCTGCACCCCAATTCGGGTTAAAAGATTACCGAATTGAGTATTGGCACGGCACCGGTTGGGGACTTATACCGTCAGGGGATACGAGAGACAAACAGTATACGGCGCGAAATAACACTAAAGGTAAGCGAGAGCATGAGATCCGGGACCGTTTAATCGCAAGTCAAATAAGGCTTGTTCCCGTCTCCTCAAACGATACCGTGCGGAACTACCAACACATGGCAGGCAGGCGCCCGGTATACGATGTAGAGGGCATCGCGCGCGTTATGGAGATCGAAGTTTGGGGGTACGCCGCGCCGGAAGTATATACCCTTAAACAGATTGTACAGGGCATCCCTCCCGAATCTGTCGGACATTCTGTACCACCCGAAATACAAGCCGGAAAAGATCATGCAGAACCGACGATCAAAGAGACCATCCAACGCGTTTTAAATCGATATGAACTTGGGTATGATATGGCGGATCTCACACAGGTTATGTCTTGTTTCTCAGAGACGTACCTATCAAACGGACGCACATACCAAGACGTTCAAACCAAGGCAGCACAATTCTTTGAAACCTATCATCAGATTGACATGACATTGACCGATGTCAACATCCACCCGAATATCGTTGACGATACCGCAATCGTTACGGGAAGTTATACGTTGCAATACGTGACGAAGACAGATGGACAGGTTAAACAGACATCAGGCAAATTGATGCTAGTTCTCGCAAACGAAGCGGATACATGGCGGATCATTCGAGCAGAATGATAGGAGTTCCAAACAGCGTTTACAAGAGGTTCTAAAGTGGTACAAGAACAGTCTAACCTTTGGGCAAATCGAAATTTGCATAAAACCCGCTGCGAATGCAATTTGAAATCTCACCAGAGACACATCATATACGAGGAACATGGAAAAATTGCGTACGTCTTGGTGTTTTTGTTGCAATTTTTGCTGTTTTGTGGTATTCTATAGTATTAGATTTTGAACTTTGGATTGGCGTAACCTACCGATTTGTACATCCATATAAAATGAAAAGCATATTGATCGTCACACCACCATTTAGCAAGTATTTAACATATATCAGGAAGGTTACTATTTTAGCAGCTTTCATCTATGGAGTGAGTGCGCTCTGTGTTGATGCCTCGCTGCCGAAGGTGCGTAGTCACTTGCCAGCGAGTTCTATCGCTATGAGCGACGATGCCTTATCCACTTTTTTTAATCCATCCGGACTCGGTACTGGGCGAGGTTTAAATCTGTACTACCTTCGCACATACCAGAGCGATTGGGCAGGCGATGATGCTTTCTTTTTTGCTGTCCCCGGTGCCGGTTTCGGCATGGAATTTGTTACTACCGACGCTGATGCAGACTTTGCACGCTGCACACTCTCCGGTGGACGATACTTAGGGAACGGACTCTATTGGGGCACGAGTTACAGCTGGATGAATTCGGACGACACCGGTTACGACGAATTCCGGTCTTTGTCTCTCGGATTGATGTACCGACGACGCTACTTCTCAATCGGTGCGATGGCACGGGACCTCAATCGCCCTACACTGCTTTCAGAAAAGCTTGGACGCACGTATGATCTCGGATTCGCACTTCGTCCCGGAACGTGGCGAACGACCCTTTCAATCGACATGCAAAAGATACAAGGCGTGGAAGACTTGAAGTTTCGCTATGCCTTAGAGGTACGTCCGATCCGCGAGCTCATGTTCCGAGGTAGCCTAAATAGCGATTTGAGCTTTGACGTGCGTTTCGGTATTCATATCGGGAATTGGGGACTTGGAACGGACAACACTTTTGACAAAAATCGGGATGCACAAGTCGGTGTCGGTTACTTCCAATATTCCAACACACCGATAACGAAACCGTTACGCCGGCATCGTATGTTTCTTGATCTATCAATGCGTTCTGTCAAAGAAATACTACCGATAGCAAAATGGGATGACGATATTGCTGGTGTTCTCATTCGTATCAGTGGGGACGATTATGGTATCGCGCAACTCCAAGAAATGTCAGATGCTATTCTGGACTTTAGGGAATCCGGACGCATTGTCCTCTGTTACCTTACCGAATGCTCCACTGGTGATTACATCGTTGCTGCGACATGCGACGGTATCCTAATCCATCCATCTGCTGAGGTGCGATTGATCGGTTTACGAACAGAACGCTCTTTTTATAAAGGCGCGTTAGATATGATCGGGATCAGAGCCGACCTTGAACATATCGGTAAGTACAAATCAGCACCCGAGTCGTTTACAAGAAAAGAGATGTCTGACGTACAGCGTGAGATCCAGAATATTATTCTTGATGACCTCTATGAACAAGTGGTAGATACCATTGCGGAAGGCCGCGGATGGGACCACGAAGGTCTAAAAAAACGAATTGATGCGGGCCCCTATACAGCACGCCAGGCTCTCGCTGCTGAGTTGGTAGACCGTCTCGCCTATCAAGATGAGTTACTTGACATTGTAACCGAACTCATGGATGCCCGCACTGACTTAATTTCGCTCAGCGAATACGCAAATAGCAGGCTTTATCCTCAAGATTGGCAGTCCCCACAGCCGAAGCTTGCAGTCATTGAGGCAAAAGGACTCATGCTAACCGGTGATAGTTTCATCGACCCGATTTTGGGTGCACAAGTAATGGGGGCAGACACAATCGCGCGGGTTATCAGAGAAGCAAAAGACGACAGTGGCATCAAGGCCGTCGTGCTGCGGATCGATAGTGGAGGCGGACTTGTCTCTGCAGCCGACACAATATGGCGTGAATTGGTACGCCTCACAGAGGTCAAACCGCTTGTTGTATCTATGGGAGATGTCGCAGCATCGGGCGGTTATTATATAGCAGCTCCTGCAGATACTATTGTTGCCGAACCCGGAACGATTACCGGTTCGATCGGGGTTATTAGCGGTAAGTATAGCTTCAAAGGACTCTACGAAAAACTCGGCATCCACAAAGAGATTCTCAAACGCGGCAAACACGCCGACTTTTACACAGACTACGGGGACTATCCACCGGAAGAGCAGGCGATTGTACAGAAACAGATTCAGGAAATCTATGTCGACTTTATCACAAAGGTGGCAGAAGGACGAACCAACCTAACAGTAGAAGAGGTAGATAAACTTGGACAGGGACGTATCTGGTCGGGTAGACAAGCAAAAGCACACGGATTGGTAGATCATCTGGGCGGTTTAAACCTCGCTATTGCGATTGCACGGCAACGCGCAGGATTGGAAAAACAGTCGTTTGAGATAGTCCAATTCCCTAAAAAGACGTGGCTCTCACAAATATTTGGCAATCTTCGGATTCCATTTATGATACAAGCTCGTCTCGGACGTGAAAATGACAATGTGAAGAATGTAGCAGCAGAAATTGAATCGCCCCTAGGTTTTATCACTCAATACGTAGGCTTGAATACGACAACAAAACTCCTAAACATTATCAGAAAACAGAGGTTTTTTCTCTTGATGCCCTATCACATAAGTGTAGGCAATTAGAAGAAGTATACTATCATTGGGCTGAATCCGAAAACTGACATCCGGAGCAGCGTTAAAAATGTTGTTCGACAAAACCTATTCAACACTGCGCCGCAAAATGGTCCAAAATCAGATCGAAGCGCGTGGTATTCATAACCCTCAAGTCCTTACTGCTATGCGAAAGGTGGAGCGACATCTATTCGTGAAACCTCAACATCTCAACTTGGCATATAGGGATGGCCCGCTGCCGATTGATTACGACCAAACGATCTCACAACCGTACATTGTCGCACTCATGACAGAGTTGTTGGCGTTGAAACCAACTTCAAAAGTCCTTGAAATCGGCACTGGATGTGGTTATCAAACAGCGATACTTGCGGAATTGGCAAAGGCAGTTTACTCGGTTGAAATCATACCGGCACTCGCTAAACGTGCGAAAGCAAGGTTGGAGGCACTCAACTATCGAAATGTCTACCTTAAAAAAGGGAATGGACGTTATGGTTGGCAAGAATACGCCCCTTACGATGCTATTCTTGTCGCAGCAGCACCTAAAAAGGTACCGCCCCAACTCATTGAGCAACTTGTAGGAGGCGGTAGAATGGTGATACCGGTCGGCGATTCTGAACAAAACCTACTCCTCATTCGGAAAGAATTTCAAAATGGAAAAACCTTAACGCCGTCTATAGAGGCAACCGAGGTCACGCCAGTTAGTTTTGTTCCTATGACAGGTGAACCGAAGTAAACTTCCATTAATTCCACCCTCGCGGAAATCTAAAAAATGCCGAAGCGGAAGTTATGCAGATGACTATGATTTACATTAAAGGATACGATAGATTGAAAC